>NZ_JACDUL010000003.1:179302-254774 GCF_013760955.1 Methanococcus maripaludis
TCTGTAGTGTCTTCAGTTCCCGTACCTGTCGAAGTATTATTTTTAGAGGTTGAGGTATTTTGAGTAGTATCTGTTGTTACATGTTTTGTGTAAGTATAATCCGGATATTCTATTTCGAATTCTAAAACTTCATAGGAATTAATATTTTCTTCGACATCTTCTGCATATATTCTTATCGTGTGTGTTCCATAGCTAATATCATCTATTGTTCCAGTATAATATCCTGAATTTTTAGTTAAAGTAAAACTAATTGTTCCATCAAGCATTGCCCTTACAGAATCAATTTCAGAATCATCATCTGTAACCTGAACTTTTATAAATATGCTCGAATCTTCTTTGAAAGAATCTCCGTTTTCAGGCTCTATTATTTCAACCTCTGGAGGCGTTATATCCCCTTCATTTATTTCAAAGGTAACTTTTTCATTATAGTTTGAGTTTCCTGCAATATCTGTTGCAATTATCCATAATGTGTGGGCCCCCCAGTCCAAATTATCCAAAATATTTATATAATAACCGTTGTTTTCAATTAAATCCAGTGTGTAGTCATCAAGTCTTGCAGAAACGGAATATATTTCAGATTCATCAGTAATTTGGACTTTTATTGATACTTCAGAATCTTCTGCATAGGATTTTGCAGTTGGAGAAATAATTTTAATCTCTGGAGGTGTTGTGTCGGGTGTTGATATTGAAAATATTCTCGATACTAAAGAATTCGTGTTTCCCACGTTATCTTCAGCATATATTCTTATCGTGTGTTTTCCGTAATCTAAATTATTCAAAAGTTTGATATATGTTGTTCCATTTTGAATTGGTATTTCTTTATAATTATCATCTATTTCAAGCATTAGAGAGTGAATTCCAGAATTATCCGTTGCTGAAACGTTGATTAAAACTGTTTCGTTTTTATCGAAGAATGTATTTTCTTTTGGAAAAATAAAGCTTACAACAGGGGGCGTTGTGTCTGGTGCTAAAGGAGAATAATCAATATTTTCAAAATTAAGTTCATAGCACGTTTCACTGATAATATCCCCGTTAGAATCCTGATTTATTGATTCCTGACTGAATCCAGTATTTTCTGGAGTATACCAAACATTTCCTGCAGTAAAGTCCCCATTAAGTACGTTTGTTTCATTTATAACTGGGGCATTCCAATAATTTTCACCAGAATCTTTGAAATGAACATTTATTGAATTATTAAACAAATTATCATAAATAGTGTTATATTCTGTACCAAATTCAATCGAAATTCCAGATTTTCCATTAGTTAAGAATTTATTTTTGAAAAGTACATTCAAATCTGAATTCCAAAATATAACTCCATTTGAATTTTCAGAAATTCTATTTTTTGATAAGGTATTTTCAAAAGCTTTCCAGAAATATATTCCAGAATCTCCGTTTTCAAAGATATTATTGCTTTCGATAGTGTTAAATTCAGAATCCCTTGTTAAAATACCGTTATTTTCATTTTGATATACTTCATTGAATGATATTGAATTACTTTGTGAATCCCATATGAAAATTCCATTATCCTCATTTTCAAAAAACTTATTTCCCGAAATAAGGTTATTTTTTGAATTTAATAGCTCAATTCCGTTATAAATGTTGTTATTCACAGTATTTCTAGTTATATTGTTGAATTCCGATCCATCAAGATATATTCCCGAAGTCACTATCCCAATAACCCCGTTTTCATATACTAAATTTTCAGAAATATCGTTATTTTTCGAATTTAATATGTAAATTCCATTGTAATTATTCCCGTATACTTCGTTATTTAAAATTTTACAGTTTTCGGTATTTTTAAGAACTATTCCATAATCAAAATTTGAAATTACCCCATTTTTTAAAACTACATTGTTTCCAGAAATCGTAATTCCCATTCCCCCATAATTTCCAGAAACAACATTTCCTTTCAAATCAATTGTAATATTGTTTCTAGTAACTTCTATACCATTAGGTGCATTTAAATCATCGTCTAGTTCAATTATTCCATTTTCCTGCACATGCTCTATTGCATCCTGAATAGAATTATTTGATTCCACAAATAAACCGCTTTGATACCAGTAATGAGTATTATTTACATATATTGTGGTATCTTCTGCATAAATTCCAGAAATGGCGCCCAAAATTACCATTAAAAGAATCAGCCTGAAAATTTTCATTCTAACCCCCTCTTCAAATCGTATATTGAATAACCCCTAAATTCAATACAACTCTTACAATTATACTTTTCTAAAAGGCTGTTATTATAACTTATTGTTAAAATAAAGAATTAATTTACCCCATAAAATAGATTAAACCAAAAATATAGAATTAATTGGGAAGTAAAAGAATAATCGTTTAGATGTTTGAAAAAAGCCGAATTTTAAAATATAAAAAATAAAGTAATTGTTTCAAAAAATTTAACAAACTCTAGGTATCGGGTCACCCATTGGGGTGTCAACAATTCTTTTTCCAACAATTGTTTCCATTAAAACTCCTTTGTGTTCAGATGTTACGTTTCCAATTATTTTTGCGTTTTTTCCAAGAGGATGCGCCCTTAAAATTTCAAGTATTTTTTCTGAATCTTCTGCCTTTACTGACATTACAACTTTTCCTTCGTTTGCAACCGTTAATGGGTCGATTCCAAGAGCTTCACCAATAGCCTGAACTTCGTCACTTATTGGGATTTGATCTTCGTAAATCAATATTCCTAAATCGCTTTTTTCAGCCATTTCATTTAATGAGTCTGCAAGACCGCCTCTTGTCGGGTCTTTCATTGCATTGATCTCATATCCTGCACTTAAAACACTCTGAACAATTCCATTTACTGGTGCAACATCTGACTTTAAATCTGATTCAAACTCGAATCCTTCTCTTGTAAGGAGAATTGTAAGACCATGCTCCCCAATATTTCCTGTAACGATTATTACATCCCCTTCTTTCATTCCACAGTCCCTTACAGCTTTTCCCGAATCAACAAGGCCAATACCTGCAGATGAAATGATTATATCGTCAACATTTGAAACTTTTGTGTCACCCGTAATTATGGCAACTCCTGCTTCCTTACAAGCTTCATTTATTGATTTCATTATTTTATCGAGTTTTTCAATATCGAAGCCTTCTGGAAGAACTATTGAAAGAGAAAGTGCAACAGGTTTTGCACCCATTACTGAAAGGTCATTTACAGTCCCACATACTGAAATTCTACCAATATCTCCGCCTGGGAAAAATATTGGCTGCACCGTGTGCCCATCAACAGTAAAAACTATTTCTTTATCCCCGAGAGGTATTGTTGATGCGTCATCTAATGACTCAAGACCGATTCCGCCTTCGATCTTTGTATTTTCTAAGTTACCAAGTATTGTTTCCTTGATTAACTTTTGCATTACGGTTCCGCCAGCACCGTGCATCCGTGTAATATTCATACGATCAACTCCAAATTTAAACTACACATAATAGGTCATGTTATTTTTTATTGGTTGCGATATGGTTTTAATGCCCAATATTTCTTATTGTAAATGAAATTCCTGTTACAAATAAAAAATTATATAATTGATAATTCACATAATACATTAAAATGATATTATAATAAAAATTTCACCAATTCTATTTCTTATAAGATATGGTTGTGTAATTATGAACGCATTTTCTTTTTTAAACTTGGAAAAAGGTACTGAAAATACCATGGTAATTGATAAAGGGCTATCCCCCGACTTTATCAACGATTATTTAAAAGTATGTGGAAAATATATCACTTTTGCAAAATTTGGATGGGGTACAAGCGCTGTTCAGCCCAGAGATGTCGTTAAGGAAAAAATTGAAAATTACAAAAAATACGGCATTAAAACATATCCTGGAGGAACGCTCTTTGAAGTATGTTTTTCAAAAGATGTCTTTGATGAATTCTTAAAAGAATGTAAAGACCTCGGATTTGAATGTGTTGAAATATCAGACGGTTCAATGGAATTAAAACCAGAAGATAAAGATTACGCAATAAAGCAGGCAAAAAAAGCAGGTTTCATTGTTCTTTCAGAAGTTGGAAAAAAAAGTATCGTTTTGGATGGCGAACTTGAAATCCATGAAAGAATAGAACTTGTAAAAAAAGACCTTGAATCCGGTGCAGACTTTGTAATAATCGAAGGCAGAGAAAGCGGAAAATCAATCGGCCTTTTTGATGAAAAAGGGAACGTAAAAAAGGAAGAACTTGAAATACTTGCTGAAAATGTTGATATGTCTAAAATAATGCTTGAAGCACCTCAAAAAAATCAGCAGGTTGAATTTATATTACGTTTTGGGAATGACGTAAATCTTGGAAATATTTCATTTGAAGAAGTAATTTCACTGGAAACTCTAAGAAGAGGATTAAGAGGGGACACTTTCGGAAAAATTTAAGTTAAAAAGGTGTGACTCATGAATATCGAAGAAATTAAAATTATCGGCGGATTCAACAAGTGTGGAGAATCTGAAAAAGTAAATGAATTAGTTGTAAAACGAGGAGAGATTTTCGGAGTAGTTGGGCCAACTGGAAGTGGAAAATCTAACTTAATAAGCGATATTGAACAGCTTGCTCAAGGAGATACCCCATCTTCAAGAAAAATACTTGTAAATGGAAATGTTCCAGATGTTGAAATGAGAAGGGATCCAAGAAAAAGAAGAATTGCCCAACTTTCACAGAACATGAACTTTTTAGCAGATATGTCTGTTGAAGAATTTTTAATCATGCATGCAAAAAGCAGGGGCATGAATTCTGAAGGAATTGTCGATAAAGTGGTCGATTTGGCAAACCAGCTTACTGGAGAACCGATTAAAAAAGATTACAACTTAACAATACTCAGTGGAGGACAGTCAAGAAGCTTGATGGTTGCAGATGTTGCAGTTATCAGTGATTCACCGATTGTTTTAATTGATGAGATTGAAAATGCAGGAATTAAAAAACATGAAGCACTCGAACTCCTTGCAGGATGCGGAAAAATCGTTATGGTAATTACACACGACCCGGTTCTTGCTTTGATGACTACAAGACGCGTTGTTATGAGAAATGGTGGAATGACTGAAATCATTGAAACCACCGAGGAAGAAAAAGAAGTATCACAGCGATTAAGTGAAATTGACAGCTGGATGCTTTCAATGAGAGAAAAAGTAAGGCATGGCGAAAAATTAAATTTAAAAGACATTGAAACTCCGGTAGTTTCGGGTAATTAACTAAATTGGATGTGAAATATTGAAAATGATAATTGTTGCTGGAACTCCGGGTGCAGGGAAGACTTCTGTAATGACCCATACAATAAAACAACTTGTAAGCAAAGGAAATAAACCAGCAGTCGTTAAAATTGACTGTTTATATACTGATGACGATACTAGATACGGAAAACTTGGAATTCCGACACTTGTTGGATTAAGTAAGGATATGTGCCCTGATCATTTTGCAATTTACAATTTAGAAGAAATGGCAGAATGGGCAGAAAAAGAAGGTGTTGATACATTAATTATTGAAACTGCAGGGCTATGCCACAGGTGTGCGCCATACACCGAAAACAGCCTTGGAATCTGTGTAATTGATGCAACATCTGGTCCAAATACCCCTAGAAAAGTCGGACCTTTTTTAACAAGCGCTGATGTTGTTGCAATAACCAAAGGAGACATTATTTCACAGGCTGAAAGGGAAGTATTCAGGGAACGAGTACTTGAAATGAACCCAAAATGTACGATATATGATGTAAATGGACTTAGCGGACAAGGTTGTGCAGAAATTTCTGAAGAAATAATGGAAGCAAAAGATATAATGGATCTTGAAAATGAAGAATTACGACACAACGCCCCACTTTGTGTTTGTACTTTGTGTGTTGGAGAAACAAAAGTTGCTAAAAAACACCACAGGGGAGTTTTAAGAAGAATCGACGGGTTTACCAAATATGTTGGTGAATAACATGGAAAATATAAAAGAAATTACCAAATTGCTTCCAGGATATAATTGCAAAGCTTGTGGATACAAAAGATGTGATCTCTTCGCAGAAAAAATTCTTGAAGGAGAAAACCCTGAAAACTGCCCATTGTTGTTTAAAGAAGAATTTAAGGGAAATATTGAAAAAATAAAAGAAATTGTATCAACTTCAGAACCTATTGAAATTAAAAAGACATGTGAATCCAAAACAGGACTTATCGGGCTTTTGGATGGTTACGAAGCTGACTTTTTACTCGACCCGCTTCCAGAAGAACATTCCTGCAGGGAAACATTGATAATCCTTTCAAAAAATCCAATAAAAAAGGGAGATCATATCAAATACCGGCCTCTTGGATGTCCAATCCCGCATTTCGCTGAAATAATTGATGATAGCCATGGTATGTATGTCGTACATCTTGAAGGCCCATGTAACAGGTTTAATTCAGAAAAAATAGAATACATAGAAGTTGGAATTGCACTCGTTGCTGCATTTGAAGGAGTGTATAGGGGTAAAACTCCGGAAGTTGGGAAAACTGTTAAATTTATTCCGACTCACTGCATGATGCAAAAAGTACACAGCGGCGTTGTCGTTGAAGTTGAAGGTAACAGGGTTTTAATTGAAGGAATTGATTTAAAAGTATGGTAATCAAAACATAATTTAAAAATCATAAATTTCTTTTATTTTAGAATTTGCATGTCTTAAAACATCTCTTAACGGAATATCCAAAATTCTCGCAATTTTTTTCAAATCTTCAAATTCTGGTTTTATATTTACAATTTCACCATTTAAATCAGATATTTTCACATCAATTTCAAAATCAGCTTTATTTATTGTAATTTTTAATCTTTCCATTCTTCGTTTAGCCCTAATTTTATCGTAGTGGTTAATTCTAACTCCGAGAGTTCCGGTTTCTTCGATTAAAATTCTTGCAAATTGTTCGTGGGAATGATACGGACATATCACAGAAATCATACTTGATGGCCGATTTTTTTTGCCAAAAACTGGGGTTATGAATACATCGGGTGCTCCTTCGTTTAAAAGCCGTTCAACTGCGTATGCCAAAACTTCTGAAGAAACATCGTCAATATTCGTTTCTAAAATTACTGTTTTTTCAATTATTTTTTCATTTGTTTTTCCTTCGACCAATCGCAATACATTTGGAATGTGTTCCATTCTTTTGGTACCGGCACCATATCCAGTTTTTAAAAGAACTATTTCTGGATAAGAGTCCGTAAATTCATCTGTAACGTTTGAAAGAATTGCAGCTCCAGTTGGAGTCAATAATTCAAAGTCAGAATATACTTTTGAACATTTAATTTCATGTTTACATAATATTTCAAGTGTTGCTGGCGCCGGACTTGAAATAATCCCGTGATCCATAGATATTCTTCCATTTCCAAGCGCAGGCGGTGTTGAATAAATTTTTCCAGTTAAGAAGCCACTTCTTTCTAAAATTAATATCGGTAAAACTATGTCAAAAACTGTGTCTAGTGAAGATATCTCGTGCAAATGAAAATGCTCCCCGTGAAGTTTTGCTTCTGCTTCAATTAAATCATTTATAATATTTTCACAGATTCTAACTCCTTTTTCAGACAGTTTTAAATTTTTAGAAGTATTTATGATGATTTCTTTTAATTCGTCTGGATTTTTTATTTTTTCTTCGTCTATTTCAATTTTTAACTGTTTTGCAGAAATTCCGTTTACTTTTTCATCCATTACGGATACTTTAAAGAAGTTACAACTTTTTAATTTTTCTAATTCCAAAATTACTTCATCCATTAAATCGTAGGAATTTGTAAGTGCGAGTAACGATGAAACAAACATGTCTCCAGACATTCCTGCAATTTTTGGGTCAATTACTAAAACTTTTGTCATATTATCACGAGATAAACTGTTAAAAATATAATTATATTTCTTAAAATTTAAATATTTTTAAAACATTGGACTTTTTAAAAAATGTAAATACCTTTTTTTGTAAAATTTGAATACAATAATTAAAAAAGTATCTTTGATTAATGTAGTACTGATAATTATTTTGAAATTTCGATTTTCGATAAATTAATATATTTGTAAAATATATCGAAAAGGACATTCCGAGAAATCCTGAATTATAATTGTGATAAAATGTACATATTTAAGATTGCATACGATGGAAGATTAAGTTTTCAAACACAGCCTCACGGAGAAACCGTCTGTGACAAAATTTCAAATGCACTTTTAGACTGTGGATATTTAGATGACAAGGATAGGGTTCCGCTCTATCACGGGGGAAGAACTGATCGAGGAGTATCTGCACTTGGAAATTACATTGTTTACGAAATGGACAAAAAACCGGTGCTCCCAAGAGTTCAGTCTAATCTTAAAAAAGACGGAATATGGGTTTTGGGATGTAAAGAGATCGATACTTTTCCAGAAATAGAATACAGGCACTATCAGTACAACTTACCGAATAAAAATCACGATGTCGAACTAATGAAAAAGGCATCTGAAAAACTTATCGGAACACACTATTTCCAGAATTTATCAAAAAGGGATAAAACAAAGGTAAAGGATCCAGTCAGGACACTTCACGACATTAAAATATCATCAAATGACTATTTCATTACTATTGATATTTTTGGGGAGAGTTTTCTTTGGAACATGGTTCGAAGAATCATAAGACTCCTTTCCGATGTTGGAAAACACAAATTTGAAGATCCTGAAAAATTTATCGAATTAATCCTGTCAAAAGATTACAACAAGGGTTACCCACCATCCCCTGCCGAAGGTTTAATACTGGTCGATGTCAAAACTAATATTGACGTTGATATTGATAGTTATGTCCTTAGAATGTTGAAAAATAGCTGGGAAAAATCCCTGAATAACAGTTTGATGAGACTTGGACTCTGTAAAACCGTTTTATCGAAAACTTAAAAGAGTGATATTGTGAAGTACATCTCCTCAATAAGTGTCGACATATCATCAAATGATGTCGAAACAAACGAAGTTGTTAATGAAAAGCTAGAGCGAGAACTCCAGTTAGAAATGTCAAAACTTGGAGTAAAATCCAAAATTACAAACGTTACGGGAGACGACATTGTAATTTCATCGTTTGTTTCTGAAGACAAAATTGAAGAAGTTAATAACATTGTGTTTAAATTACTTCACAAGCATGCTGAAGGTTTTGAAGATTTAAATGGAGTTTCAGAAGATCCTGAAACTGCAGGTGAAGGTGTTTCATATGCACTTTCCAAAACAGCTTCGGAATATGGGGATTCGTTAATTATCGGGTTTGATACATACTGCGGTGAGGATTTTGTAAATGAAGCCGCTACTTTTGTTGAAGAAATCGGAAAAAAATTCGGACACGATTCGTCTTCGAGTGTTTCAGACTCCCCTAAAAAAATTCCTGGAATTGGATATTCTGGAGTTTCTACTGATGACCCTGTTGTGGTAATTACCCTTGAAAATGTAAGAGATTTGAAAAAAATTGCAGGCATGATTTATGGCGGCCTTTTGGGATTTGAAAACGTTTACTTTGTTAAACGGGGATCTCCAACAAACATCATGCCACCTGGCGTAATATACACAATGACTGCCTTCTTAAACGGAAATGCTATCGATCTATATGAAGGAATAAAACGAAAGAATAACCTGTTGTAACAGAACAATAAATGAAAAAAAGTTGAAAATATGGACGTACAGTTTATAATACTGGCATTTACATCATTATTCTCCATATTAAACCCATTTGGAGTAATTCCAACGTACTTAGTCCTTACTAGCCAGTACTCCAAAGTTGAAAAAATCAAAATAATACGAAAATCCATGCTTGCAGCGTTTACAATCCTTATGATGTTTGCATTGCTTGGAAATCAGATTATCGGGTTTTTTGGAATTTCAATTCCTGCAATCAAAATTACAGGTGGAGTTTTACTCTTCTTGATTGCACTTGATATGATTCAGGGGAACACGTCAAAGGTAGAAAAAAGCCCTAAGCTTGAATCCCATTTAAAAAGCCACGCTGAAGAACTTGAAGATATGAATGAGATAGCAATAGTTCCTTTAACTGTTCCTTTACTTACGGGACCAGGTTCAATCAGCGCAGTTATTGCCATGATGGCACAAACTAGTGATTTTGATGGAAAACTCTCGGTAATAATTGCAATATCACTTTGTATAATAATATCTTACTTCGTGCTCAAATTTTCAAAAGATTTGGAAAAAATGCTCGGTAAAATCGGATTTAAAGTACTTACAAAGATGATGGGTCTTGTACTTACAGCAATATCTATCCAGATGGCCCTTGATGGAGTATTAATGGTCTTTGGATAAATTTAAAAATTATTATTTTATTCCCTACTTTTTTACGTAAAATACAATATTCTAAAAAATAAAAAAAGCTATTTTAATGAATTCCGAGTAATGGGCCAGAAATATTCCAAAGTCCAAATAATATAATTATTATTCCACTAATCAGCGGCATTTTGTTTATTTGTTCGTTTTTGACGTATTTTTCTAAAAAATTTTTGCTTTTTACAAATAGTATTGAAAATAATGCAATACTGATTGCAAGCCCGATACTAAATACAATTACATAATACAACCCATCAAAAATCGCATTGTTTGAGATGCTAAATAACAATACTGCAAGTGCAGCAGGACACGGAACTAAACCTGCTGATAATCCGATAGCCAGTGCGCCTTTATTTGTATTAATACTATGTTGATGGGGAATATAATAGCTTTTAAGAATCCATGCACCAACCAATAATAAAATAAATCCACCAAGAACTTCCATTACTGTACTTACATATTCGATATTAAAGTACCCTACAAGATATATTGAAAAAAGCCCGAGTAAAAATATAACGAATACATGGGAAAACAAAACCGTAAAACCGAGAGTAAGTGATTCTTTAAGATTTGCATCTGTTCCTACCACATATGCTGCCATTATGGATTTTCCATGACCCGGTTCGAGTGCATGCATAATTCCAAGCATAAAAGCTGAAAAACCTATAATAAACTCCATAACAATCACTTCGATAATTTTTCCGTCAAATTTTAAGTAATACCATATTTCAAATAACAAAATTATAGCAATAAGTAATATTACTATTTTACAAATTTTTGTATTAATTTAATATTTAGTATTACTTTATTTTTTATCAATATAAATAAGTGATTACTATAAAGTTTTCATAAATAGTACTAAATAATTAGTTAGATATTGAAATATCACTAAATAATATTTTAAAAAAGTTTTTTAATATTAATTATGTTGTTTTATAAATTATTTAATCAGTATTCTCATTCCAATCAATAATAAAAAAATTCCAAATAATTTAAAAAGAGTTATGGGCGATTTTTGGATCCCAAATATTCCAAAATGATCAATTAAGGCACCACTTATCAATTGAACCCCAACAAAAATCGAAAATGCAGAAAGCGCTCCAAGTTCCGGCACTACAATTAATGAAAGCAGAACAATAATTACACCCATAATTCCCCCAAGAAGATAAACCGGATTTATGGCCGGTACCTTTGAAAGCTGTTTAATTGAAGATGGGTCACTGATTAATATTATAAGAGCGATTAAAAAGAGCCCAATTAAGAAATTTACAAATACTGCATTTTTAGAACCAATATGTGTCCCCAATTTTGAATTTACTATCGGTTGAAATGATGCTACAAATCCAACAATAATTGCAAAAATCAACGCCCAAGTCTTATCCATAAATTTCCCCTTAAAAATAATAAAAATAGATAATTATTCTTTTTTGTAGTATACTGTCTGCGTAGGGAATGCAAATTCGATATTCTCTTTCTCAAATTCTTCTTTAATTTTAATATTTACTTCATCTTTCGTATTCAAAAAGAAGTCAAATCCAAAATCCCTTACAAAGTATTCTACCCTTAAATCAAGTGAAAAACTTCCAAATTCAACAAATGAAACCCTTATAGGATCTACAACTCCGTGATGCTCAGTTAAAACGTTTTCTATTATTTCTTTTGCACGTTTTACTTTGTCAACAGGTGTATCGTAAGTTAAACCGATTGTTGCTTTTACCTGTCTTTTTCTACGTTCTGTGAAATTTTCGATTTCAGTTTGAACGATGTTTGCATTTGGAACAGTAATTATGGTGTCTCCGAATGAACGAACCCGAGTACTCCGGATTCCAACTTCTTCCACAATACCTTCTTTTCCGCCCCATTTTATCCAGTCGCCCAGTTTAAACGGCCTGTCGATGATTATAATAAATCCTGCAATTAAATTTTCGATAGTATCTTTTGCAGCAAGTGCAACTGCCAAACCACCGATACCAAGCCCTGCAAGAAGTGCTGAAATGTTATATCCGACATTTGATAAAATAAGTAGCAAACCTGCAATTAAAATCAAAAATTTTACCAGTTTTCTCATTAACGGGACAAGCTGGTCGTCGAGTTTATTTTCTGACTTTTCTACGATTGGAACAACATAATTTACAATTATGTCATCTACAATTTTAAGTAGAAATAAAACCCCTGCAAAGGTCATTGCAACTGTTAAGGATTCATTAAGCCACAAAGATAAATGTTCATTTAAAACTAAATTGTTTAGGCCATACTTGAAAAATAGAACAAAAACCACAATTATTAACGGGATTTCTACTGCATCGAGCACTACATCGTCTAATTTAGTCTTTGTTTTTCCAGCAAGAACTCGTACATACTTATTTAAAAATATGTACATTACTTTTCCAAAAAATACTCCAAAAAATATGAATATTAAAAATATCATGTACGAATACAGGGTATTTCCAAAATATAATTGATCTAACGCCATAATTTCACTATTTATCATTATTCATTCATTTTTTCACGGATAGGTCTTAAAATTTCAATTAATTGATCTGAAACAAGATTTTTAACATCCATTGGGTGAAGTCCTTCAACGAATGCATTTTCTAAAGCTTCGTAATTTTCTAAAACTAAATCTCCACCGAATTTTTCTGGCCTTTTCACAGTTGCAGGGTATTCTAAATAGTATTTAGCAATTTCTAAAACCGGGTTTCCTGAAACTTCTTTCATAGGACAGAATGCGTTTTTCATTTTTTTCTTAATTGTATCCTCATCATCATCTACTGCAATGAAGTTTCCTTTTGAGGAAGACATCTTACCTTCGCCATCAAGTCCAGTTAAAACCGGGTTGTGGATACATACTGGCGCTTTGTAGCCCATACTTGGCAAAATTTCCCTTGAAAGCATGTGAATTTTTCTTTGCTCCATTCCACCAACTGCAACGTCAGCATTTAAGTGTTTTATATCGTTTACCTGCATTAATGGATATACCACACTCGCAACTTTCGGGTTTTCGTCTTCTCTGGCAATTACTTCCATGCTCCTTCTTGCCCGATTTAACGTGGTTGAAAGTGCGAGTTTGTAAACATCTAGTGTATATTCGTCTTTTAGCTGGAACTCGCTTCCATAAACGTAATCTGCAACAAGACCCATTGCTTCGAATACTTTCCTGTTTTCTTCGCCGAGAGCCCTTACTTCTTCCATTGTTCCTTTTTGGTTTAAGTATGCGTGTAAATCTGCCAATAATATTATTATTTTAAATCCTGCCTTTTGAAGATCGATCATTTTTCTTATCTGCAAGTAATGGCCCATGTGAATTCTTCCACTTGGTTCAAAACCAATGTATGCAATTTTTTCTTCGTTCTTTAAAAGTTCAGCTAGTTCTTCGATTGATATAATTTCTGAAGTGTTTTTTAATATAGATTCTAACATGTTTTCGCCTAATTTTTACAAATATCAAGAATAAAAACGTTTATTTGTGATATCAAGTACTATTTTGATTCTTCTACAAAAGTAATCGTTGTATCTATACTAATGTCTAAGCTTACCGATTTATACTTTTCTGATTTTTTTAGTGGCTTGCGTAAAAAAACAGATTTAAAATAGAATAGAATAAAAAAAAGTAATAATTCATTTTTTGGATTTCTTTTCCTTTTCTTCTCTTTTTTTTATTTTGTTATAAACTGTACTTTCTAAATCACGGTATTTTTCGTGTGATTTAAAAAGTCTTTCTAAATTAAAGCTTTTTTTGATCCTGTTTCGCATACTTTTCCTAAATTTCCAGTGATCAAGCATTTCATTTACACTTGAATATGAAACATGTATCATACTATCCCTCCGTTCTTAATTATAATTTTCTTCAAAACCCGTTAAATAAATTTTTAGAGTTTTAATGGAAATAAAAACATGAATTGATATTATCCTGAATAATTAACGCTTTAAATATAAATATTATTGATTATAATTTATAATTATACGTTTAATTAAAAAAAGGACTTAATTAATCTGATAAAATTTAAAATGGGGATTGTAATAAAAGGGGCGGTGTATATACCAAATAATAAAAACAATAAATGCAGAAAAAATACACCAACGACACAAAAAATAAACTTTTTTAAAATCGGATTACTTTCTTTTTTCAAGATTAGCAGAATAGAATTTGAAGATAGAGGTATCCTGCAAATATTTGAGGTTTTTATCAAACCAAAATAATCAGATAGAAGTTCTGCAGGACAATTTACCCATATGGGCAATAATATATATAACATTTTGACACGACGTTGTATATTTCCAGTTTTAAAAAAACTATTCTTATTTTGCCAACAGTTTTATATTTTTGAGACGTAAAGTATAACTACATAGTTTTATATACGACACGGATTAACTCTTTTGAAGTTTTGTATCTATTTTTGAAGAGACTATTTCGGACCTATCTGGTGAGTATTATGAAAAGAATAATATCAATTAAAGGAACTGAAGAAGAAATTATCGAAATCTGCGAAAGAATATCTAAATTAGGCATTGATTATTCATTTGATGCGAAAGCAAATTATTCAGAGAATCGGGCATATAACAGTGCACGAATAAAGATATTTGGCGATGAAAAGTATAAACTTGCAGAAGATCATAAAAATATCCTGACTATCATCGATACAGTTCATAATAAATACAATAAAGATGCTAAAGGACTATTTGAATACAAATTAAACGATTTAAAATACCCAGTAAACAAAGACCTCGTCTTGGATGCACTCACTGCATTAAAAATTAATTTTAAATATTTAAAAGATGAAAACGTAATCAAGTGTGAACATAAAATAGAAGAGATTAATGGTATCTTAAAAGACATTCTTGATATTTACTCTGAACTCAGCTTTTATAATATTGGATCAAAACCTGTTAAAAACGTAATAACTCTTGCGGCATACATAACAGGGCGAGATATCGATGAATTAATCGAAGAAGGACTTGAAAAAGAACTATTTAGGGAAGAAGACGAGAAAATTGTTCTTAATAAGGATATAGATTTAACAAGAAAAGAACTTTTGAGTGTGAAAAAATGAACTACGTTAACATTCTTGAAAAAAGCAAAAACTTTATCGAATTAGAATTGGTAAATGACGACCATTCTTTGAGCAACTTAATAAAAGAAGTATTGTTATCCAAAAAAGGTGTAATTCTCGCATCATACGGTGTGGAACATCCGGTTTTAGATCCAGATACTGGAAGATACATCTCAAACCCGACAATCATGCTAAAAACCGATGAAAAAACAGATGCAGAAAAAGTTTTAAAAGAAGCTTTAAAAGACATCGTCGATCTCTGCAACAAAACACTTAAAGAATTATAATTAATAATTTAATAGATATAAATTCTTTTTTAACTAAATACTGGCATTTTTAACCCGACTTTTAAAAAATTGACTTCTTTTACCTCAGAAACTTATATATAATAGTAAGCGATAGTATGTCTGCCCCATGTTTAGATCGCATTGGTGCGGTTAAATAATTACAGGAGGCATCAACATGGACAGTGACAAAATACTGAATGCAGTGAAGGAGGCTCGAACTCTTGCTAAGCCGCGGAACTTCACGCAATCCGTTGATCTCATCGTCAACTTGAAAGAGTTGGATCTTACAAGACCTGAAAACAGGTTAAAAGAACAGATCGTTTTACCAAGTGGAAGAGGTAAAGACGTTGCGATTGCGGTTATTGCGAAAGGTGACTTGGCTGCTCAAGCAGAAGACATGGGCCTCACTGTAATAAGACAGGAAGAATTAGAAGAATTAGGTAAAAACAAAAAAACAGCTAAAAAAATTGCTAACGCACACGGCTTCTTTATCGCTCAAGCTGATATGATGCCATTGGTGGGTAAATCATTAGGTCCTGTTTTAGGTCCTAGAGGTAAAATGCCACAACCTGTGCCTGCAAATGCAAATTTAGCGCCTTTAGTTGCTAGATTCCAAAAAACTGTTGCAATCAACACAAGGGATAAATCATTATTCCAAGTGTACATTGGACATGAATCAATGAGCGATGAAGAGCTTGCTGCAAATGCTGAAGCAATTTTAAACGTAGTGTCCAAAAAATACGAAAAAGGACTCTACCACGTTAAAAGTGCATTTACAAAACTTACAATGGGCGCAGCTGCTCCTATTGAGAAATAGAGGGGTTGAAAATATGATCGACGCTAAATCAGAACATAAGATTGCCCCTTGGAAAATTGAAGAAGTTAATGCATTAAAAGAATTACTTAAAAGTACAAGCATTATTGCATTAATTGACATGATGGAAGTTCCTGCGGTACAACTCCAAGAAATCAGGGACAAAATCAGAGACCAAATGACATTAAAAATGTCAAGAAACACACTCATGAAAAGGGCAATTGAGGAAGTTGCTGAAGAAACCGGAAATCCTGAATTTGCTAAATTAGCAGATTACTTGGACAAAGGTGCTGCAATCATTGCTACCGAAATGAACCCATTCAAATTATTCAAAACACTTGACGAAAGCAAAAGCCCTGCACCTGTTAAAGGAGGCGCTACTGCACCATGCGATATTGAAGTTAAAGCTGGTTCAACAGGAATGCCACCAGGACCATTCTTAAGTGAATTGAAAGCAGTTGGAATCCCTGCTGCTATTGATAAGGGTAAAATCGGAATCAAAGAAGACAAAGTCGTCGTTAAAGAAGGCGAAGTTGTCTCACAAAAGCTTGCTGTTGTACTCTCTGCATTAGGTATTAAACCAGTTACAGTTGGTTTAAACGTACTCGGAGTTTACGAAGATGGTGTTATATACACTGAAAGCGATTTAAAAATCGATGAAGAAGAATTCATCGGAAAAATTCAAAAAGCTTACACAAGCGCATTCAACTTGTCAGTTAACGCTGTTATCCCAACAAGCGCGACAATTGAAACAATCGTTCAAAAAGCATTCAATGATGCAAAAGCTGTATCAGTTGAAAGTGCATTCGTAACAGATAAAACCGCTGATGCAATCCTTGGAAAAGCTTACGCTCAAATGATTGCTGTTGCAGGTCTTGCTGGCGATGACGCTTTAGACGAAGAATTAATAGAAAAAATGTCATCAGGCGCAGCTGCACCAGTTGAAGAAGCTCCTGTTGAGGAAAAGAAAGAAGAGAAAAAAGAAGAAGCTGCACCAGCTGCAGGTCTTGGAATGCTCTTCTAAAATAATTTATAATACAATACAAAAAAATATATATACAAACGGATAATTTCAAAAAAAAGTTCATGCATCTTGGAGGTGTACTTTATGGAATACATATACGCAGCATTATTATTAAATTCCGCAGGTAAAGAAATCACAGAAGACGCTGTTAAAGCTATCTTAGTAGCTGGCGGCGTTGAAGCAAACGAAGCTAGAGTTAAAGCTTTGGTTGCTGCTTTAGAAGGCGTTGATATTGCAGAAGCTATCGAAAAAGCTGCAATCGCACCAGTAGCTGCTGCTGCTCCTGCAGCTGCTGCAGCTGCACCAGTTGAAGAGAAAAAAGAAGAGAAAAAAGAAGACACAACCGCAGCTGCTGCTGCAGGTCTCGGTGCTTTATTCGGATAATTACATTTTCCGAATATTCTCTTTTTATTTTTGGCAAATTAATTTATATATTTAAATATATAATTAAAGATATAAACGTTTATATACTATATAAATAGAAATTTATACCAGATATTTAAACTGGTGAAAATGATGGAACCTGAAATCAAAATCGTAAACGTAGTTGTATCAACGCAGATTGG
This sequence comes from Methanococcus maripaludis, assembly GCF_013760955.1. Lineage (NCBI taxonomy): Archaea > Methanobacteriati > Methanobacteriota > Methanococci > Methanococcales > Methanococcaceae > Methanococcus > Methanococcus maripaludis. The sequence continues at coordinate 197,304 of NZ_JACDUL010000003.1, forward strand.
AACAGATATTGACTTGGAATATGCCGCAGATATATTAGATAACGCAGAATATGAACCTGAACAGTTCCCCGGACTTGTTTGTAGATTGAGCGATCCAAAGGTTGCACTTTTGATATTTAGAAGCGGTAAATTAAATTGTACCGGTGCAAAGAGCAAAGACGATGCAGTAATTGCAATAAACAAAATAATTAAAGAATTACAGGAAGCGGGAATGGACATCATCGACAATCCTGAAGTAAACGTACAAAACATGGTTGCTACAACCGAACTTGGAATGGAACCTAACTTAGACGATATATCCACCTTAGAATGCACCGAATATGAACCCGAACAGTTCCCAGGATTAGTTTACAGATTGAGCGATCCAAAGGTTGTTGTGTTAATATTCGGTAGTGGAAAAGTTGTAATTACCGGATTAAAAAGAATAGATGATGCATACGTTGCATTTAATAAGATTTTGACCACATTAAAAGAACTTGAAGAAGAATTATACTAAACGGGATAATCGTGATTGCAATAATTGATTATAATGCAGGCAACTTGCGGAGTATCGAAAAGGCACTTGAACTGTACACAAAAGATATTGTTGTTACAAGTGACCCCGAAATACTCCTAAGTGCTGACAAACTAGTTCTCCCAGGTGTTGGAAATTTTGGAGACTCCATGAAAAATATTTCTCAAAAAACTGGAGACTGTTCTTTAAATGAAATAATTAACAAATGCGTTCAAAAGGTTCCTTTTTTAGGAATTTGTCTTGGAATGCAGTTGTTACTTGAAAAAAGTGAAGAATGTCCCGAAATTCCCGGTCTTGGAGTAATAAAAGGAGACGTTATAAAATTTAGACATTCTGAAAAAATCCCCCATATGGGCTGGAATACAGTAAACCAGGTTCAAGATATCCCCCTTTTTGAAGGAATAGCAAATAATGAATATTTTTACTTTGTACATTCATATCACGTGAACCCTTCAGAAAAGGACGTGATTTCAGGAACTACTAATTACGGCTACGAATTCCCCTGTGTTTTAAATAAAAAAAACGTTTATGCTACCCAGTTCCATCCTGAAAAAAGTGGTAAAAACGGTTTAAAAATGATTAAAAACTTTGTTGAATTAATTTAATCATTTAAAAAATAAAAAAACTTAAAAACTAAATAACTTCTTGAATTACTTCTTTTAATTTCTGTTTTGCTTTTTTCTTAAGATATATATTTCCTAAAAACCCTGCAACAAGTGGGAGTGGCGTTCCAATATACATCAACCCGCCAAATGCTGCGAGACCTTTTTTAAATTTCGAACAGTTGTAGTTTACAATATTATCTTCTTTTTTAACCATTGATTTTAAAAGCGCTTTTTCTGAAGCATAGATAACATTGTAACTCCACAGAATTATATCTGAAAGTGGGGTTGGAGTTCCTTCGTAAGTTGTTTTTCTGTGCTTTATAGCATTAAATAAATCATCTGCACAGTTTCCTTCAAATTTAGTGTTTCCATTTCCAATCATTCTTGCTAAATGCGCATCACTATTTCCTAAAAATGCAAAAGGGGACTTGTGGTAGTTTTTCAAAACCTTATCGAGTGCAATGTTGTTTACAATTCCATCTCTATGGTATGCATTGTAAACTTCAACACCATCAAAATCAAGTTCAAACATCTTATCTCCGATTGCCTCACAAATCGGGCTGTATGGGTGGGGACATACTGCAAGTCCACCCTGTTCATGGATTCTTTCGATGGTTTCTTCAGCGCTCAATCTTTTTGGGATATCTTCATTTAGGTATAACCCCAAGATTTCACCGTCTTTTGACATTATCTCGCTTCCAACTACAACTTCGATTCCGAACTCTTTTTCATACTTTTTCGTTTCAAGAGCTCCTTTAATAGTATTGTGGTCAGTTACTGCAATTATGTCCATATTATTTGCTTTTGCACATTTCAATACCTTTAAAGGTTCTTCGACAGAATCTGGAAATTTTAATCCCATGTATTTCATCATTCCAGAATATTTGGTGTGAATGTGCATGTCTGCCTTAAATACGTCATTTTCCATGAGGTCCCTCAATAAATTATTGCATTAAATTAGTAGATCTTTAAGTGCTTTTGGCAATATTTTGATGATATCTGTTGAATTATAATAGTATCCAAACTCTTTTTCCAGCATATCTCCACAGTATCCGTTTATGTACGTTCCACAGCATGCTGAAGGAAATGCATCATTGCAAGAATAAATTGCACCGATAATTCCGCATAATATATCTCCAGTTCCCCCAACAGTCATTCCTTGGTTTCCAGTAATGTTCATTTTGATGCTATCAGAATTAAACACGATATCAGTACTGCCTTTTAAAACTACGGTTGACTTAAATTCTGAACTTTCGATATAATTTTCGATGTATTCAAATTCTTTTTTGTGCGGGGTAAATATAAAATTATTTCTAAATTCAAAATTTTCATAATCTATCAACTTTATTGCATCCGCATCAATAACTACTTTTCCATTTATTTTGTTAATGTAGGAATTTACAAACTCTTTTGTATCAGAATTTAAAGAAATCCCGCTTCCTAAAACCGTGCAATCGTAATTTTTAGACAGATTTAAAAGTTCTTCTACATTTTTATAGCCGATATAATCCCCATTTAATTCGTATGGCATTAATTCAGGATAATTTTTAACTGTATTCATAACTTTTGAAACTGAAGCAACTGTAACAATATCTGCAAATTTAGAAGCTGCAAGGGCTGAAAAAACAGGAGCACCGTGATATTCTTTTGAGCCCCCAATGATCAGCACTTTTCCATTCTGCCCCTTATGAGAATCGGGTTTTCTTTCGTTCAACAAGTGAAAATCCCCTTTTCCAATCATATTTTCAATATATCTTGGAATTCCAATACTTTTCACAACAAAATTTTTATTTTTATTTTCAAATTTTCGTTTGTGAAGTATAACTTCCAGATCGGACTTTAAATTTCCTGTTTGAATATCTACACTGAGTATTTTCAAATTTTCATAGTATTTGGACTTTAAAACATTTAAATAATCAACTATTATTGAATAAGGATTTTTTAAAGTTCCAATAACTCCTGTTCCAAGCATCGAATCAATTATCAGTACATTTTCATTTTTTAATTCCTTTTCAATCTGTTTTATTAACTCCATTACATTTTCATTTTCTAAAATATTTAGGTAATCCAGAGCACCAAAAAATTCCATATATTTTATGATGTTAAAGTTAATTTGAGTTTCAGAAGTTCTTATTTTTTGTTCATTTCCAATTAATACGACAAATGTAGCAAAATTATTCGCTAAGTGTCTTGCAATAACAAAACCATCTCCACCATTATTTCCAGTACCGCACAATACATACGCTTTTGAAAAATCAAAGTTTAAATTAACAATTTCTTCATAAACTGCCGTTCCAGCGTTTTCCATTAACTTTTCTTTTGAGATTCCGTACTGTTCAGAATTTTCGTCAATTACCTTGATTTCAGAAGAAGATACGTCGTTTTTATCATTAATCTTGAGTTTTTCTCTTAGCTGTTCGAATTTTAGAATATTTCCTCTTTTCTGAACGCATTTGATGTCTTTCATGCCTTTCAACACCTGAAAACTGAATTTATTATTTGACTTAAATCCGAAAAATTCATATATTAAATTAAACTGTAATTAGGTATTGTTAATTATTATTAATTATAATTATATTTATCAAAATATAACAAACCGAGGGATTTATATGAATACTATTGATGGAATATTCAACCCGAAATCAGTTGCAGTAATTGGTGCATCAGAAATTGAAGGAAAAGTCGGACAGTCAGTAATGAAAAACCTGTTAAATTTCAAACAACACGGTGGAAAAGTATACCCTATTAACAAAAAATACAATGAAGTATACGGGATTAAATGCTACGGTTCTGTTTTAGACATTCCTGAAACTCCAGACCTTGTAATTATATCAATACCTGCTGAATATGCAGTAGATGCTATGGAAGAATGTGGAAGAAAAGGAGTAAAATCGGCAATAATTATTACCGCAGGATTTGCAGAAACCAACAACCACGTGCTAGAAGACAGGTTAAAATCAATTATTGAACAGTACGGAATTAGAACAATCGGCCCGAACTGCCTCGGTGTGATAAATCTTCACAACCATTTAAACGCATCATTCAGTAAAGAATTTTCAAACATGGGCAATATCGCATTTATATCACAAAGTGGAGCAATTATGACTGCACTGCTTGATATTGCAAATTATTATAACCTTGGATTTTCAAAAATCGTGAGTATGGGTAACAAAATCGATGTTCAGGAATACGAACTATTGAATTACCTTGAAAATGACCCCCACACAAAAGTTGTGGCGCTTTATATTGAAGGTTTGAAAGATGAAAAATTCATAAGTGCTGCTAAAAAAATTTCAAGGAAAAAACCTGTAATCGTTTTAAAAAGTGGAAAATCCGAAGAGGGTGCAAAAGCTGCTTCTTCACACACCGGAAGCCTTGCAGGAAACAGTGCAGTATACGATGCAGCTTTCAAAAAAAGCCGTGTATTTAATGTGGAAAGCTTTGAAGACCTCGTAAATTTATTAAAGATATTCTCAGTACAACCCCCAATGAAATCCAAAAAGCTTGCAGTTATTACAAATGCAGGAGGATTTGGTGTGTTAGCAGCAGATTCTGTTGAAAATTTCGGATTGGAACTTGCAGAATTTTCAGGAACTACAGTTTCAGAATTGAAAAAATATTTACCAGATACATCAGGTATTTCAAATCCACTGGATTTAATCGGGGATGCCGATGTTGAGAGATACAAACACGCATTTGAATTAGTTGAAAATGATCCAAACGTAGATGGTTTACTTGCAATATTAACGCCTCAAGGAATGACTGATGCACTCGGCGTTGCAAGAGAACTTGTGAAACTTAAAAACTACATGATATGTAAAAAAGATAAAATTCCAATTGTTGCGTCATTCGTTGGAGGAACTTCCGTGTTAGAAGCAAGAAGCTACTTACAAGAAAAAGGAATTCCATCATTTATCTGCCCAGAACTTGCAGTTAAAGCACTAGCTTGTTTATACAGGCAAAGCCACCTCATGGACAAATACGACAGTCCGGAATACTTAAATGAAATCAGAGCTGAAATCTCGGATGCTAAAACTAACAACCAAGAAAAAATTGATGAACTACTCGCAAATCCAAATGAAAGCAACTCAAAAGAATTTTTAAAATTGAATGGATTTGCAATACCTGAAAAATTCGTTGCAACGACTAAAGATGACGCTAAAAAATACGCTGAATCATTAGGAAAAGTAGTAATGAAAGTTGTTTCAGCAGACATTTTGCACAAATCAGATGCAGGTTGCGTAATAATCGATCCAAGCGATGCATCAGAAGCATTTGAAACCATTATGAAAAATGGGGAAAAATACTTGTTGGATAGAAAAATCGATGGAATAATCGATGGTGTTTTGATCGAACAGTTTGTCACCGGAAAAGAGATCATTATTGGTGCTAAAAGAGACCCAGTATTTGGACCTGTTGTTATGACTGGACTTGGTGGAATATTCGTAGAAGTTTTAAAAGATGTTTCTTTTGGAATTACCCCGATAACAAAAGAATACGCTGGAGAAATACTCGAATCCTTGAAGTCGTACAAAATCCTTGAAGGAGTTAGGGGCGAAAAAAGAAGCGATATCGAATTTTTAAAAGAATTGATCGTTAGAGTTGGCGTTTTAATGGAAACCTACGATGAAATAAGTGAAATTGATATCAACCCTGCATTTATAAAAGAAGAAGGCCAAGGCGGATTCGTTGGAGATGCATTGATTATAACAAAAAAATAGAAAAAATAGGATATGCTGTTTTTAATCCCTTCCAGGGTTCTTAAATTAACAGCAGCCACCTGCTCCTTTTACTGCCAGGTATTTTCCGCTGAAAACGGATTTTTTCACGATGATATATACTTCGTTTAATACCTGTCTAGCCATTTTGTCGATAAAGATTCTGAAATCTTCATCGTAAATTTTTTCATCCGTTTCGACGATTTTGCTTGCGATGTCGATCCCGAACTTAGGACCACCTCAACCAAAACCTTCGAAAAACACGATCAAGTCTTTTGAACCAGTTTCGTTTATTTTTTCGTTTATAAACTCCATTGCTTCTTCAGAAATTGTTACAGGGATCATTCTCTCACCTATCTGTACACGAATATATTAGATTTTCTAATATATTAACATATAGCGGAAGTGTGTTTCAGGTACGAAAAGATAGCTATATATAAAAATTCAGTGAAAAGTAGTTATTATAACCGTTAATTTTCAATTCATACTTATTAATTTAAATTTTGGAGGCAATTATATGCAACAAATGGTTCCGGCATCAGGATACGATAGGGCAATAACCATATTCAGCCCAGAAGGAAGACTTTACCAGGTTGAATATGCTAGAGAAGCAGTGAGACGAGGAACCACTGCAGTTGGCATTAAGTGTAAAGACGGAGTAGTTCTCGCAGTTGATAGGAGAATTACAAGCAAATTAATCGACGTTTCTTCAATTGAAAAAATATTCCAGATTGACGACCATATTGTAGCCGCTACATCAGGTTTAGTTGCTGATGCAAGAGTTTTGATCGATAGAGCAAGACTTGAAGCACAGATGAACAGGATTTCATACGGTGAAGCAATCACAGTTGAAGCACTTGCTAAAAAAATCTGTGACATCAAACAGGCATACACCCAACACGGTGGCGCAAGACCATTTGGTTTAGCACTTTTAATTACTGGAATCGACAGACACAGTGCAAGATTGTTTGAAACTGACCCAAGTGGTGCTTTAATAGAATACAAAGCAACAGCAATCGGTTCAGGAAGACCTATTGCAATGGAAGTTCTCGAATCAAAGTACGACGAAAATATGACTGTTAACGAAGGAATGGAATTGGCACTTTACGCATTAAGCAAAACTACTGAAGAATTAAAGCCTGAAAACATTGACATGGCAATTGTAAAAGATTCTGGAAAATTAGTTGAAAAAATAAGTGTTGATGAAATTGAAAAAATTGTAAAAGCCGTTTACAAAAAAGTTGAAGCTGAAGAAGCAGAAGCTGAAAAAAATAAAGGCGAAGAAGATATTGAATAACGTAAATTAAGATAAATTCGAAATAATACCTAAAAAAACCCCTCATTATTGTTTTATTTATTGCGGGGAAAGGTATATAAATAAAAGAAGGGATAGATATGGTGTCATTGGACGATGCTGTTATAGCAAGGCTTCAATCACATGGGGAAAAATTCGAAATACTCGTGGATCCATACTTGGCAGCTAAATTTAAAGAAGGACAGCCAATAGGCATCTCAGAAGTCTTGGCCGCTGAAGCGGTTTATAAAGATTCTGGAAAAGGAGAAAAAGTTCCAGAAGATTTACTTTTGAAGATTTTTGAAACCTTGAATCCTTTGGAAATCGCAGAACAGATTCTAAAAAAAGGAACTGTTCAGTTAACGGCTAACCAGCGAAAAGAAATACAGGAACAAAAGCGAAAGCAAATCGTGTCTTTAATTTCGAAAAACACGATAAATCCTCAAACTGACACTCCCCACCCGCCGAAAAGGATTGAAAACGCTATGGAAGAAGCTAGAATCAGTGTTGATATTTATAAAAGCGCTGAAGAACAAATTCCTAAAATTATTAAGGAATTGAGGAAACTTTTACCCATTAAGTTTGAAAAAAGAGATGTTGCAGTTAAAATTCCCGGAGAATTTGCTGCAAATGCATACCATACACTTCATGAATACGGCGCAACCAAGCAGGAAGAGTGGATGGGCGATGGCTCGCTTGTTCTTGTAATCGAAATTCCAAGTGGTATTGAAAGCGAATTTTACATGCATTTGAACAAACTTACAAAAGGAACTGTTCAAACTAAAGTACTTAAAAGATATGACTAATCATTTTACGGATAGAAACAGGTGAAATAATGGTAGAATTTAGCCACACTAAAAAAATTGGTTCAGCAGGAAGATTTGGATCAAGATACGGTAGAAAAATCAGAGTAAGATTAAGAGACGTTGAAATTAAACAGAAAAAAGAATACAAATGTCCTGTTTGTGCATTCCCTAAATTAAAAAGAGTAGGAACCTCAATCTGGGTATGTGACAAATGCGGTGCAAAAATTGCTGGTGGAGCATACACCCCAGAAACTGGTGCTGGTAAAGTTGTTACAAAAGCTATCAGAAGAGTTATCGAAAGTAAAAGTAGAGAAATCTAATTTAATTATTTTTAAACCATTTATTTTTCATTTTAAGCTTTTTTAGGTGATATTATGGCAGAGTACAGATGTTCCAACTGTGGAAAAATTGTAACTCTTGATGAAATAGGATTAAAAGCTAAATGTCCTCACTGCAGTAACAGAGTTTTGATAAAATTAAGGCCTAAAATAGTTAAAAAAGTTCAGGCAAGATAATGATAATTACTACTTCCAGAAAACCTTCTCAAAGAACCAGAAGCCTTGTAAACGATTTAGCAAGGGTTTTTAATTTTGAAATATTAAACCGGGGAAAAATCCCTCTTTCTGAGCTAATCGAAAATAAGGCCGATATGATAATTGTAGAAGAACTAAAAGGCAACCCTGGAAGACTCAAAATATTTAATTTTGAAAATAATAAAATTCTTTCAATGAACCTATCCTTAAAACTTCAAAGAGAAGTTTCAGGAAAAGTTTTTAAAAACTCTGGAAAGTTGAGTTCGAAGTTTGATAGAAATACTGAAAATTTAAAAGAACTGTTTTTCGAATATTTATTCAAAAAATTGAGTAATTATGAAGAAGAGAGTTCTGATGTAGTGCTTACTTTTAAAACGGTTGATGAGTCCACATTCTACATTGAAGTTCACAAAGACTCAGAAAATTTAGGTCCAAGTTTAAAGATAAAGACCGTAAAGATACTCGATATTGAATAGTGTTAATATGGCATTTCCTAAATTTACCCTAAAACTAACTTTTGAAACTCCAAAAAAAGCCAGAATTATTTACGAATCTGTTTTTCCAGAACATGTCGCATCACAAGTTCGATCAAAATGTGAAATGGATCTTTTTGAAAATTCAATTGTTATATCTTGTGTTTCTGACGAATTGAGTATCCTAAAAGCATCGATTTACTCGTATCTTCGTTGGATAAAAGTTGCAGAAAGTATATATAAACTAACAGAAGATGAATAATAATTGATATATAAAATGAGTTTAAAAAATAAATTAAAACTAAAAGAGGATTGAAATCATGGAATTACCAGCAAATGTTCAAAATCAGTTAATGCAATTCCAACAACTCCAGCAACAGTTACAGATGATAATGTACCAAAAACAGCAGTTTGAAACACAATTAAAAGAAATGGAAAAAGCTATCGAAGAAATGGAAAAATCCGGATCCGACGAAGTGTTCAAAATGGCTGGAGGAATCCTCATTAAAAGAAACAAGGCCGAAGTAAAGGAAGAATTAAGCGAAAGAGTAGAAACACTCCAGTTAAGAGTAACTACCTTTGAAAAACAAGAAGAAAAAATGCAGAAAAGATACACTGAATTACAAGAAAACCTCCAAAAAGCAATGGGTCAAGGCCAATAAATTAATCAACTTTTTTATAACTTTTTTTTAGGTCTGCTTATGAAAAAAAAAATTGAAATATTAAAAGATTATCTGAAAAATGATGATATTTTATTTCTATGTCACCATAACGCGGATCCTGATGCAGTTGGTGCTGCTATCGGTTTAAAACAGCTTGCAAATAGCTTTTCTAAGAAAAAATCAAAAGAAAAAAATTTAAAAATATCTGCAGATTCAGTGAGCAAACTTTCAAGATCGATTTTAAATGAATTAAATGAAAATGTTGAAATCGTTGAGTATCCAAAACTGCCAAAAACTGTTTTTTTAGTTGATACTTCTTCGATAAATCAGGTGACGGTAAACTCTGAAGAATTATCCAATTCAGATGTTATTTTAATAGACCATCACAAAAAAACTGACCTCATAGATTTTTGCAAATTCTACATTGTTGATGAAAATTCAACTTCAACTTGCGAAATCGTTGCAAATTTGTTTAGGGAAATGAAAATCTACCCTCCAAAAAATATTCGAGTAGGACTTCTTTGCGGTATTTTATATGATACTAAACATTTGAAAATTGCAAAAGAATCGACATTCAATATAATCTCATGGTTAATGAAAGACGTTTCTTTTCAAAAAGTTCTTTATCTTTTAAGCCAGGAAAGTGACCCGAGCAAAAGAATTGCACATTTGAAAGCGTGCAGTAGAATGGAATTGATGGAACTTGATGGGTACACTATTGCAATATCAAATGCGAGTTCTCATGAAGCCTCTTGTGCAAAAACAATTGTTAGTATTGGGGCAGATATTGCATTCGTTGTTGCTGCAAGAAAACGGGATAGGGAAATTAGAATAAGTGTAAGATCAAGAAAATCCATTTCAAAAAAAGTCCACATGGGCGCCCTAATGGAAAGAGTTGCAAAAATTTTAGATGGGCAGGGTGGTGGACATGCTGAAGCTGCTGGCCTAAATGCTCCATGGGATAAAGAAAAAACAAAAGAAGAAGCAATTGATTCTGTTCTTTCTGTCTGTATCAAATCTCTTGAAGAAGAATTAATAGGTGTATAAAATGTCTGAAAAAAGCCTTGAAAAAAGTGAAATTTTTGATTCATACTTTAAAAATTTAAGTGATAGAGAAAGAGCTGTTTTTGAAGGTGGAATTTCTCTTGGAGCGCTTTTCCACCAGTTTGTTGGAACGCCAGTTAGTGAAAAAACTAAAAAAAGTTTAGAACTTGCAATGTCTGAATCTTTGAAAAACCAGCCATTTATTGAAGATGTTTCTGTATCAATTGTTGGCGAAATTGAAGATGGAAAATATGTTTCATTGACTGGTGAAATGCTCGATGTATTATTAAGTGTAAAAACAAAAGAAAATAACGCTATTTTAAGATTACAATACATTAAAGAACTCGATTATCCACTAATGTACGTTGAAAAAATTTAAAGGTGAATATTATGAAAGTTGTAGTTCCAATGGACATGGATACCATTTCAGAAGTTGAATCTGCAAAATATTTTTTAATATTTAAAATCGAAGAAAAAGAAGTTGTTGATACAAAAACTCTTTTAACTCTTGAAGAAATGCTAAAAGAAAAACCAAGTGCAATTATTTTAAATAAAAACGAAAAATTTAACGGAAAAATGGAAAGTTATTTCTGTGAAAAGAACGATGTTGACGTTTGCATTTTAGAATTTATCGAAGGAAATTTAGAAAAAATAGAATAATTAATTTTCTACTAATTTTATTCCGTATCCGTCAGCCCAGTACGGCCCTTCACTAGTGCCCTTACCTGCGAGCATGTCAATTATTGAAGGTTCCGTGTTATTTTCTACAAAGTATAAATTTTCAGAGTCTCCAGTTCCATAAGCTGTTCCATACTCCCTCGGAGGGGATATGTAATAAAGTCCAGAATATCTTATTATCTGTTCAGGTTCATCTTGAACGTATTTTCTGACCCGGAAGTTATCGAAGTATATGTTTTGAGTATAGTCGAATGTTGCGTATTCATAAGATCCTACAGAAGTACCCAATAGTAAATAGTTATCAGAGAAAATCTTTTTTAGTGTATATCTTATTTCGTTTGTAAATTCTACGCCATCTAAATAATAATCTAAATTTATAAAACTTACACTAACGGTTGCAGCAGGTGTTTCGTTTATTTTCAATTTTAAATAGTACCAAGTATTTTCCTGAACGGGTAATGATGAATCTACCAATTCAAGACGATCAACGTCTGTACTACTGGATGCATATTCTTGCGAAATCCAGAAGTTTGATGAAAAGCCGTCAATATCAGATTCAAAACCCGACTTTGAATATACATAAACGTTTTTATTATCATCATAAATTCCCCCAAGATCTGCGGTGTAAAAACTTTCGGGGTGGTATGCATATGTAGGTTCAGCATTAGGATCTACAAAAAATCCAGTCATGACATTTGGAGAACTTTCCCCATCAGAATTATTACCTTTTGCATTGACTTCCACAATGTATTCCGATAGACCATAATGAGTCATATCATTGTCGGATATTACTTTAGCAAATATGGGTGCATTTTCACATTTTACCATTTTTTCATTATATGCTGAATTTAATACACTATCCAAACTATCATTTTCCCAAGTTCCTGAAACATTTGTTGTGTGAAATATCGTTTCCGAATCAAAATCACTTTCTAAATCTTCAAAACCTTCAAATAGTTCAAACACATCATCGCCATTGGAAACTCCGGTTCCTGTTGGAGTTATGTTAATATAATTAATCCCCGTTGTTAAATTTCCTTTTAACCAGATTATTGCTTTTTGATCCCTCAAATCATCATCAGTATAACTCCAGTATTCTACCCAGTAAGGAATGGAATCACCATCTTCATCAATAAATTTAATTCCACTACCATTGTTATTTTCTGAAAAATCAAAGTTATTATCGGTTAAAACTACTTTGAACTGGTAATCAGTTAAATCCGAAGAAGAATTTATTTCAATTAAATTTTTAGTCGTTTTTACGTAGTGGTATGCACTAACGATAGTTTTTACCGTAATTTTCTGAGATTCTGAAACATTTTTGGAATCATATACATTTTCTTTTGCAAGGTAATATTCCAAATCATAGTCTACTTTAAACGTAAATCCATCAATCATGGTTATATTCGTAACTTCAAAATCGTAATCCATACCATATTCCGAGGACTCGTTTTTGATGCTTTCAAGATTTCCATTTATTTCAGATTCGAGTAAATATGTTAAATTTCCTAAAACACATGATTCGTTTTTATAAAAATCACCCGACTGAATTACTTCCAATTCCATGTCATTTAAAACCTTGTTAAATGCAATTGGAATCGATGTTTCCACAACATGTTCTAAAGAAGAAGATTTCAAGTCGACTGATGTTGCAATGGTTTCTGTTATAATCTGGTCTTTTTGAAGATCTATTGTTGTATAGATCATAGTTGCGGTTAACATCATCAAAAGAACCAGCGTTACAGTGGTGTGTGAAAGATACATAATTATTCACCATATACTTTTAGAGAAACGTCTATTGATTCACTGTTGTTGTAATAATAAATTGTTTTGTTATATTCTGAATCGTACGTTCCAAGTGCAATGTATGCAATATTTTCATCGATATATGGTCCAGTAGGTGTTATATTTTGACTTATTGTTTCGTTCCAGTAAAAACCATACCAGCCTTCGCTTCGATTAATAATCACAATAGTTGAAACTAAAACAAATTCATCCGTGGGGTTAGACTCATCTATGGTCCAATTTCCAATATGGAGTTCATAATTATCCAAAATTACCTTATTTTTAATTAGGTTCTCTGCTGCAACGGGTTCATTATTATTTTTAAGAAGTAGCGCTGTTTCAATAGTTCCGTCGGTTACCAGTTCCTTTAACTGGGAAGAAACCTTGTCGTGAAAAATATTGGTTTTGATGGTATCACTATAAACTCCCCCGTGTTCTGCGAGAGAGGATGTGTAAAATGCCATTCCCACAGTGAGAATCACTATTGCAATTGCCATGTCGCTGTCAAATATCATCAAACCACCATTATTGTGCCATATCGACTTTTAACGTTACATTGTATGGTTTTAATTTTAAAATATAAAATGTGGATGTATCGTTGCAGTAAATATTTATAGTCACATTTCCTAAATTTTCTTGAATATCCAGAACTTTTATTTCATTTGACTTATATGAAGATTCATTATATGTGTTCAAAACTTTTTCAAATTCTGAATTTTTTTCTGTTGAAGTTACACTTGATTTATAGGGCACGCCATTTACCAAAAAGGTTACATTTGTATCCAAACTTGAAGACACATTTATTGAATCAATTTTTGAAGAACCGTTTATTGCAAAATACAATATTTCTCCTTCTGAAACGTTTTGGGATGTTTGATCTGCTTCAAAATAGCCCAAAAGTGTTGGAACATAAAGATTTTTTTCCTTCACATAAATATTTCGAAGGGAATATTCTGGATCCGGATTTGGAATGTCGTCAGTAACATCGCCTAGTCCAATTCCAGAACTATTATATTCTTCAACATCAATATAATAACTTAAAGTTTCTGTTTTAGTATAAACAATTAAAGGATCGTAACTTCCAGGTATCTTTTTAAAACCATAATGGCGAACTGCGACGTCTTCTAAAAATTCATGGTAATCATGCGTGTAGTATTCAGAAGGAAAAAGATAATCTTTAAAAATCATGTCTGAAATTAAATTTGCTTTTTCAAATCTTTCTAAATCTCGTTTTTGCTCCTGGTTAGTCAAATTTACATGCGTATACGTAAAATATCCCATGTAAAATACGGCTACAAACAAAATTACAACTGCAACAGCTTCATATGTAAAAATATATCCTTTTTTGGAGCATAATTTTGATTTTAAGGTCATATTATCACTTGAACTTTTTTAAAATTACTAAAATCGCAAATATTGATAAAAAATTCATTTCTAAAGTAACTGGAAGACTCAGTAACGATTTAGACGGTGTTTCAGATATACAAATATCTTTAAATGAGTAATATCTTGTTTCATTTAAATTAGAACGAATTTCGATTATATTTTTTCCATTTTGAAGTTTTGAAGTAATATCATAACTTGCAACAGGCTTATTTTTTAGGCCAAACCATATACCATTTTCTTTTGAATACGTTTCAATTTGCTCATTGTTTAAATAGAATGTAATCTTGTATACTGGATTACTGCCAATATTACCATAATGGGTATATCTTAGAATATAACTGTAGTTTTCTAGTTTATCGATATCAAATGATTTTGTTACGGTATTTTTAGTTGAGCTTACGGTTAAATCCCCAACATTTGTAGCATTTACCGAAGAAAACATGAGCATCAATATAAATAACACTAAAACTTTCTTTAATATAAATTTTTTTTGAAACATTTTTTACCCGAAAAATGTTTTTCGCATATATAATTTATATTGATAAATTAAATCATAAAGCTAGTCATTTGAATTTAAAAATTAAAAAGGTTATTTAATAGTGACAATTAATTCTTTTGAAACGTAAAAATTCCCAAAAGACATATTCACGATATTTGAAGGAATAGTATTTACCGAATTATCCATTCCGTTACAAGTAATATTTACAAAATCGCCGTTCGAATCTGATTCGGGCTTGAATGTAATATAAGTGGTGCTATTTACATGTATAGATTTATTTGAAAGTACTATTGTATAATTTAGGTTACCAATCGGTTCAAATGTTGCATTCACAGTAACGTCTTTTGAATATGCAGTAATTGCATAATTTTCAAAACTATCAAGTATTGCATGCCCTCTTTCAGCAGTTTCTGAATCTTTAAATGATTTTGCCATGTTTAATACATTTTGACCCATTAATGCAAAAATCAATAAAAGAAAGAGCATTGCAAGTATAAAATCAAAAGAAACCTGTCCTTTTTTAGCTGATGGTAATCTTAACATTGTTATCATTCCTTGTTAAATTAACACTCAGTATTTTTAATGATTCTACAGTATAAGTTCCAGTATTTAGGTCTATTGAGGTATTTGTAGAAATATTAAATCCATTTCCCGTAATTCGAATAGTTCTGTTTCCAAATTCCCAGTTTGAAGGGGGAGATTTTACATAAACCATTTTATACGACCCACTGCCAGAAACAGAAAGTAGTTCAATATTTGATTTAACTTTTGAAAGTGCAGCATGGGCCAAACTTGCCGAAGATAACTCTACAGATTTGTTCAATCCAAAAATTCCGGGGGTCATTGTAGATACAACAATGGCCACAAGAAGTGCTAAAAATAATACGATAAATTCTACTGAAACCTGTCCTTTTGACATTTTAACATTCCTCAAAAATTAAAAATAGGTATTTAAAGCATCCAGATATCTTGTGTGTCCTCTTCTTCAGCATACCAGTACATGCTGTAAGAAAAACTCAGCTCCTGATCTGATGAAGTGGTATATACGAGAGCGGGAACATCAAATGTTTTGTAAAATCCTGGACTTAAATCAAATGCTGGAACGAGTGTACTATCAAGTAACGTCGATCCATAACTGCTTAATTCGTTGTGGTCATTTACCCACTCAGAGTATGAATCTACCCAGGTATTTACGGAATATTTGCTGATAACTTTATCACATTTGCTGTAATCTTTTAAAACTATTGGTGCAGGTACCAATATACTCATTACACCAATATCTTTTTTTTCTACAGAACCCCTTACATAAAGCTTGAAATTATCGAGTTCTATTCCCTGTTGTTTGGATGCAGGAATTATTTCGCTTAAGTCGATAAGTTTTGTCTTCGGATATGCTGCAGGACCTACTATTTCCATTGTTCGAACTACCCCATCATCGTCCTCATCATCATCCTCTGTTGTCGTTAATATATCAGTACTTGTAGAATACATCTTTATTTTTGCAGTTGTATAGGGCGGTAGCCAAAAACCTTCCTGGCCATTTAAGTTAGACCGTGGGGTAATCACCACAGTAACTTCGTCCGTAGATGATTCTTCATCGTCTTCCCCATTTGTTAAAGTCATGAAGTTTTTTGATGTTTTTAAATCTTTATCGATATACTCAATTTCTTCAGGGATCGTTATAAATATAGAATAAGGACGCATGTTTGTAATTTCCCCAGTTAAACTCCAATATATGTCCATGTTAGCAACATTGGTTTCAGAATGGACATTTGGAATTATTGATATTAAAAGTAAAAAAATAGTTAGATATTTTATATTGATTATTTTCATCAGTTACCACCTGCTGCTTTTACAATGAATAAGTTCTCACTGTTTACTGCAACCAAGTTTGAAACTTTTTCGGATGGAACTGCAACTATTAAAAGGTAGTTTACATTTTCATCAAATATTTGAGTATTATCTTCAATTTTATTAAGTCTTTCACCATAGCTCCCAAATTTCTCAATAACTGTTGCCATATCTAATTTATCAGCAGCAGTTGCGTGAAGAACTCCTGGCAAATTGTTAAGACTGTATGATATTGATGAAGTACTTTCAACTGTCGATTCACTTCCTTCATCATTTACAACGTTTGATACTGATCTTTCTTCACTGTATCCTATGTCTGGAAGAACCACATAAGAAGAATCAATTACTGCATAAGCAATTGGTGCTTCAGGCGTGTTTTTGTCGTATACCAATATTGAATCTCCAGAAAGGGGTATTTTACCACACTGTCTTGAAGATACAACAACTGTAAGTTTATTTAGGTTTGATATCGGAGTTACACTAAATTCTTTGAGTTGCATTATTCCCATCGACTCAGTGATGTCCAAAACATCCTCTTTGGTCATGAAGTATTCTTGACCGGACATCTCAACATAGAAATAAGCATCTCCTGAAGTTATCGTTTTTTCGAGTGACTTTTCGAGAATGGCTTTTACTTCATCCTCTACATTTGCTTGCTTAAATAATCCATCGACTTCAGCAGTTGAATTTGCGCTGTTTATTTTCCTCTCGAGCTCATTTGCATTTACGCTACTTTCGTAATATTCCCCATACATGTCCTTAATCTGACTTATGGCCAACGTCTTATACTGCTTTATTTCCAGATAAGATTGTGCATCATCCAAAATACGCTCTATATCCTTTTCGTCCTGACTTTGCTGTATTTTTATAACGTATGCTATCTTTTGAGGGTCGCTTGGATATTCAAAAAATAATTTATCGATTGTATCAATTGCAACCGCCCTATTATTTTCTAATTCCTCGACTTCCCTGTTTTTTGCAGTGAAATAAATATTATAAACCTCAAAAATCACAATAACCGAAACCACAATAACAAGTGCCATCCTAAGTTGTTTCGGAGGTATCCTAGAAGATTTTTTTGATTTGCTTTTCAAACTCTTCAATTTACCACTATACTCTTCAGCAGGCATAAACTCCCTCCTTCCAGAAATCATAACAATGAAATTAATAAATGTGGATATTGAATATATTGTCGAGATGTTTTAAATATATTTTCTATTGTTTCTAAGATGATTTATTGTTAAAAATTTAAAAATAGTTTCTAATTTAAACCTGCCCAAGATATATTAAAATCATACTTTGTTGTATCGATATTTTGGGAATCCACAACATAATTTTTTATAAACGCCCCAGTACTACTTGGAACAGGCGTTGTATTTGTAATGTAAACCGTTATATTTGCATAGGTATTACCGGCCTTGTCCCAAGTCATTCCTGCATATATAATTGTTCCATCAAGTTCTGTTCCATTATATCCTGAATTTACAAGAGAAACCGCAGTTTTTGCACCCAGATCTATTTTATCGAGAGTTCTTGTTCCTTCGTCAAATGAGGACGTTAAAAAATAGGTAATTGTTATTGTAGATATCAAAAGTATCGAAAGAACGATTATTGAAAATTCAAAAGATATCTGGCCCCTTTTAGAACTTTTCAACATTTTATCCCACCAAATAAGTTATAAATCCCAAGTTTAGTGCAATAATTACACAGTAGGCTACAAGAACAAATGGAACAAACGGGTACGTTGTTAAAACATTTAATTCTCCAATAATTTTCCCTTCACTTTGTAATTTATGTAATAGTTCCAAATTTTCATCTGAAAGACCTTCCCCATCAGTCATTAACGATTTTCCTTCGGTTTTTCCCATTTCGCCATAAACCATGTGTTTAAATCGTTTCAAAATATTTGCATTCTCAACAGTTACTTCGCCGTTGTCTTTTATAGTTACAATATCTCGAATTATATCTCCTTCTTTTAATTCATCGATTTGCTTTTTTGAAGAGATTTCAGCACCCGTTAAGGCATATATTACCAGCGAAATTAATGAAAGCTGTCCAATGTATACGAAAAATAAAACAAATACATTCTCAGATACAAAATACGAAGGATTAATTAAATAAAATCCAATTAAATAAATTGGCGTGAAATATCCGAGTTTATTGGATATAACCCGATATTTTGGGATTTTTCTTGAGATAATTATCGATAAAATCACATAAATCCAGAGTATTATCTTTGTATTCCCAATAGAATATATTTCGGTAATTGAAACTATTATTCCAATAACCATTGCAAGGTATGCAGACGAAGGGATAATATCCTTCCAGTAATTTTTTAATATTTTAGTCATTGGAAAAATTGCTGCAAATAATGCGCTTAAACCAATTAATATTAAAATATCTTTCGGAACGAAATATATAGTTTCTGCTGCGAAAATTGGGGATATTGCCGTAAACATTTTAACGTCTCCACCACCCATGCCGACTCCAAGAATTAAACATAAAATTAATGTTGCAAAAAACGAAATTATCGCATCAAACCCGAAAAAATAATACCCGATTGGCAGATTAACAATTAACATCAAAATAATTACAAAATGAGGAATGATTCGCTCTTTAATATCTGTAAATGTTGCAGTTAGTATGAGTAAAAAATTGAGTAAATAAACTCCTAAAATTAAATTATCAAACCCAAACATGATTTTTTCCGCCTTTAAACTGAATTATCCTTTCCAAGTTTTTCTTCGACTCTTTTTTTAATCCCCATTAAAATGTCCTGTTTGTCGATAAATTCGATTGAATCATTTATTTCTTTGTCTTTAGTAATTTCTGTAATCTCCCTTAAGACTTCTGCTGCGATTTCTGGTTTATGAATCCATTTGCAATTCATACAACTCCAGATTAAAGATCCGTCTTTTCTTTTTATAAATTCTCCCAAATCTTCATCCTCACAAGGATAAAATGGGCAGTAACACCATAGGCATGACTGATTTTCATAGTGACAAGGATAGTACTCGCAATCCCGATTTGCCCCACAAAGTGAAAGAACTTTTTTTAAGTGGTCTTTTGCTAAATCTATCATATAATCACCATTTTCACTTATCGAATGAAATATATAGTAATTTAATCTATTTATTGTTTTATATGTGCCCGAGGTGAATTAATGAAAGATCTGATCACTCTTGCAGAGGAAATTAAGGATGAAAAATTAAAAAAACTGGTTATCGAATTTATAAACGATCCGATCCCAAAACATCCTGAAATTAAAAGTACGGGAATTACCCTTGAAAAATCACCAGCAAGTGCCAAACGACATCACAAATACCCGGGAGGATTAATAGAACATACCGTTGCAGTT
Source organism: Methanococcus maripaludis (assembly GCF_013760955.1). Taxonomy (NCBI): domain Archaea; kingdom Methanobacteriati; phylum Methanobacteriota; class Methanococci; order Methanococcales; family Methanococcaceae; genus Methanococcus; species Methanococcus maripaludis. Next base: position 217,510 of record NZ_JACDUL010000003.1, read on the forward strand.
ACAAAGATGGCTGTAAAAATGGCTGAAGCCTTGGAAGAAACATACGGAATTGAATTAAATAGAGATTTACTAATTTCAGGCGGAATACTTCACGACCTCATGAAACCCCAAAATTACCAGTTAAAAGACGGAAAATTCGACCACCTTTCTGATTTTCACCTCGATCACTTAACACTTGGAATTGCGGAGCTTTACAGAAGAGACTTTCCACTCGAAGTTATAAAGGTCGTAGCAAGCCATCACGGAGATCACGGACCGGTAAGTCCAGATTCAATCGAAGCTTGGTTAATTCATCACGCTGACAATGTAGATGCTGCAATTAATGATATAGGAATTAGAATATGTCAAGCAAGAGCAAGAGAGTTTGGAATCGATGATTCACAAATTTATAAAATTGTTAATCCATTAAAATTATATGAAATGCGCAAAAAATTGGGAAAAGATAAAGTAAAAGAATTTTTAAAGGAAAAATTGGAAATAAAGGATGAATAATTAATTTATTTTATTACTGACTTTTTTAGATCGTCCGATTCAAACAAAAACAAATATATATTATTTTTTAGATATGAGTTTGGGTCATTAAAATAATGATATGGTGGTTAACAGCATGTTTGACGTTAAAAAGCTAATTTTACTCGGATTAGTAGTAAGTTTGGTTGCATTTTCAGGTTGCACCGAAGACCAAGCTTCTGCTGAAAGTTCAATGACTATGAAAGAAGGCATTTTGGTTGTTGGAACAGACCCAACATTCCCTCCATTTGAAGAAAAAAACGCTGATGGAGAACTTGTAGGTTTTGACATTGACTTGATGAAAGCCCTTGGAGAAAAAATGGGCTTAGAAATACAGTTTGTTGAACAGCCTTTTGATGGTATTATTCCTGCATTAAAAGCAGAAAAATTCGACTGTATTATCTCCGCAGTTACAATTACTGATGATAGAGCAAAAGAAGTTGCTTTTACAAATTCATACTTTGATGCGGCACAAGTTATCGCAGTTTTAGTTGATGATGAGAGTGTTCAAAGTGTAGATGATTTAGCTGGAAAAGTTGTTGCAGCACAGCTTGGAACAACTGGAGAATATGAAGCACAGCACTACGCTGAAGAATTAGGATTTGAAATAAAATCATACGAAGTAATGGCTGATGCATTTATCGACATGGAAAATGGAAGAGTTGATGCTGTAGTTACAGATGATGGTGTTGCTCAAAGATTCCTCGATACAAAACCAGGCTTTTACAAAGTTGTTGGAGAACCAATGACTGCTGAAAGCTACGGTCTTGCAGCAAACTTGGATAACCAAGAATTAATCGATGCACTTAATGCTGCATTATCAGAAGTAAAAGAAGATGGCACATACGATGAAATCTACGCAGAATGGTTTGATAACTAAACCATTTTTTCTCTTTTATTTCAGGTTAATAAAATTTAAATAAGATATAAAGTTTTTAATTTTGTATAATGTTAAGGTGAACATATATGGTTCAGTCAATTTTGTCGCAGTTTAATTTAGAGCTATTTATTAAAATAATTCCACAATTAATCGATGGATCCATATTGACCATTAAAATAACTGTTTTTTCAATAATTATCGGATTATTTTTGGGAACGATTCTTGGAATGGGTAGAATTTCATACAATATTCTTTATAGGTATTTTTCTTCGTTTTATATCGAATTTGTAAGGGGAACTCCTCTTTTAGTGCAGATTATGATAATTTATTTCGGGCTTCCGTCCTTTGGAATAAATTTAAGCGCATATACTGCGGGTATTTTGGCCCTCGGTTTAAACAGTGGCGCTTATGTCGGAGAAATTATAAAAGCAGGGATCTTGTCCGTTCATGTTGGGCAGATGGAAGCTGCAAGAAGCCTTGGAATGAATTATGCGCAAGCCATGAGATATATAATACTACCGCAGGCATTTAGAAACGTTCTTCCAGCAATTGGAAACGAATTCATTTTACTTTTAAAAGATTCGTCACTTTTATCAGTAATTGCCATTGTGGAATTAACAAGAGTTGGGAAGCAAATATACAGCAGTACGTACAATGCTTGGACTCCGCTCTTGGGAGTTGCTTTATTCTACTTAATTATGACACTTCCATTAAGCAAATTAGTACAACATATCGAAAACAGGTGGAAAATTGATAGAAATGGTTAATATCCACAAAAAATTCAAAGAGGCCCATGTTTTAAAAGGGGTCGATTTAAAAGTAGCTAAAGGAGAAGTCTTAGTAATTGTCGGTCCAAGTGGTAGCGGAAAATCCACACTACTTAGGTGCATTAACGGGCTTGAAAAAATTACTGACGGCCATATGTACTTTGAAGGAGAAGATATAACCGATAAAAAAGTCAATATCAATAAGATAAGACAAAAAATCGGAATGGTATTCCAGCAATTTAATTTATTTCCACATTTAACAGTTTTAGACAACATCACATTTGCTCCAAGAAAGGTTTTGAAAGTTTCAAAAACTGAAGCTGAAACCCTTGCAAGAGAGCTCTTGAAAAAAGTTGGCTTGGAAGGAAAGGAAAATCAATATCCCATACAACTTTCAGGAGGCCAACAGCAAAGAGTTGCAATTGCACGTGCTCTTGCAATGAAGCCTGATGCAATGTTGTTTGATGAACCTACTTCTGCACTTGACCCTGAACTCGTAAAAGAAGTACTTGATGTGATGAAACAGCTCGCATATGAAGGAATGACCATGGTTGTTGTAACTCACGAAATGGGTTTTGCAAAAGAAGTTGGTGACAGGCTTATTTTTATCGACAACGGTCAGATTTTAGAAGATGGAGATCCTGCAGAGATATTTAGCAATCCAAAACATGAAAGAACAAAAAACTTCTTTGGAAAAATCCTTTCACATAATTAAAAACTTAAAAATAAAATTAATATTTTTTTGAATGGTATTCTGATATTAAAACGACCAGATCTGAAAGTTCTGCATCTGTTTTCAAACCATAAGGATTATAGTGAACTCTTGAAACTTTAAATCCATTTTCTTTTAAGTTTTCCATTATATCATTTACTGGAGGAACCAGTTTTTTTATAAAACTACATAGTTCGTGTATGTCGAAACATCCTACCTGTTCAATTTTTGATTCTTTTGAAATCAGTTCTAAAATATCTATTGCTCGTTTTGAATAATTTCTGTTTTTTGCAGTTTCAAGCGAATTTTGAACTATATTTTTATCTGAAATTTCACCCAAATAGAATGGGCCAGCATATCCTTTTTCATACCCTTCTTCAAACGTTTTAAAAGATTTCTGCTCACTATCCTGTCTGATGTATCCTAAATTTTCAATTGCAGAATCTGCTTTTCCAGCTCCGCGTTCTGTAACCATGAAAGTTCTTGCATAGTGGTCCGTAACGTGTGAAAATATCGGTTTTAGCCCGATATCATATTTTGAAGCCATCTTTACGGCATATCCAATCATTAAACGTACTGCAAGTTCCTTATCCCCTTTTAAAGGTATTGCATTATATTTTCGAATGCACGTTTTTCGGTATGCCCCGCACAAAACAGCAGTGTCTGTTGCAGTCATACATAAAAGCCCGCCTTTTGTAAGGCTTGCCCTGATTCCACTGTCCAAATAGGGAACTGGAGAACCAAAGGGATCAAGATCAACTACATTAAATATCTTAAAGTTTTTTGAAAGGAGTACATTTGCATCTTCGTGAAATACTTCAACATTTTCGAGTTCATTTAATTTTAAATTTTCTTTTATCATTTTTACGGCACTTGGATTGATATCTCCAATTGAAACCTTTAATTCTCCGTTAAATTTCAATTCATTTGCGTATCTAATTCCCCTTGCACCACTACCGCCAAGAGGATCGCACATTAGAAATTCGTCTCTTTTAAAATTATCCAAAAATGATTGTACAACCGAAACAGAAATATCACGGTTGGTTTCCATCACCGGATTGTAAAATACAGTATCTTTTTTTGATAAAGTTGATTCCTCTGGAACCATTAATTTTGTCTCGCCTTCACTAATTATTTTCATTCACGTCACCAGTAAATCTCAATAAATATCCGTTTTTAAGCTTATTTATATAATTAAAGCTCGAAATTCGTATCGATAATGATATATACTAATCGTACTAATCCTATGATAAAGACATAATATAAATTCTAGTTATAAATACCCTGTTAATATTGTGATTTGGGCGGTATTTGGGTATCGCAATATTAACCATTTTATTAATTATTTGGCTTACTCTCTTTTTAGGTGGTTCAATGATAGCTAATTCGAAATATGCTGATTTCAAAATAAATGTTGTCAAAAGGAGTGGCAACGAAGAAACATTCAACGTCAACAAACTTGTAAAATCCCTTTTAAATTCAGGAGTAGATTATGAAAATATAGATGCGATATTATCAGAAATCTACGGTAAAGTTTACAATGGAATGTCTACAGACGACTTAAAATCAATTCTTTACAAAACTTTGAAGGAATATGACAAAAAAACGGGTAAAAGTTACTCTAAAAAATACATGTCTGAAAACTGTTTAAAAATCAGAACTTCAGAAAAAGAATTTGAACCATTTAATAAAGAAAAGATTGTAAAAGCGCTGATTCAAGAAGCTGGCGCTGATTTAAAAACTGCTGAAAGAATAGCGGTAGAAGTAGAAGCAGAAGTTAAAAATTTAACTGTAAATTATTTAACTGCTCCAATGATTCGTGAAATTGTAAATACGAAGCTTATTGAACATGGCCTGGAAGAATTCAGACACAAACACACGAGACTTGGTATTCCGGTTTACGATATCGTTAAATTAATCGAAAGAGGATCTAAAGACAACGCAAACCTCATGCACAACCCGGAAAGTATTCACAAATGGGTTGCTGACGAAACGATGAAGCAGTTTGCACTTTTGAACGTATTTCCAAAATATATTGCAGATTCTCACATGAAAGGAGATATCCACCTCCACGATTTAGAATATGCTGCAGTTAGAACTGTTTGCTGCCAGCACGACCTTAGAAACTTCTTCAAACACGGATTAAAAGTAGATGGTACTGGAAGACATACAAGTGTTTCAAAACCTGCAAAACACCCTGACGTTGCATTACAACATGCTGCAAAGGTTTTGAGTGCTGCTCAATGTGAAATGTCTGGGGGACAGTCTATAGATGAATTTAACATCTGGCTTGCACCATACATGAGAGGACTCGACTATGAAGAAGTAAGGCAACTCATGCAGTTATTCATTTACGAAATGAACCAGATATATGCTGCAAGAGGTGGTCAGGTCGTATTCAGTTCAATTAACCTCGAATTAGAAGTTCCGGAATTTTTAAAAGGCGAAGATGCAATAAAAGCAGGCGCTGTTGTTGGAGCTTACGAAGAATACGATTACGAAGTTAAATTGATTGCAGAGGCACTTGTAGATGTTTTAATGGATGGTGATGCATACGGAAAACCATTTTTATTTCCTAACGTCATTTTTAAATTAAGAGAAAATGCATTTAAAGATGAAAATAAAGATTTACTCGTGAAAATACATGAATTAAGTGCTAAATGGGGATTACCCTACTTTATAAACATGCTTGCAGACTATCAATATGGAAATACCAATGCAATGGGATGCAGAACTAGATTGAGCGGTGAATGGGGCAATTCGATTGAAGAAAGTTCACTTAGAACTGGAAATATGCAGTGGTATACATTAAACCTCCCAAGAATTGCTTATGAAGCTGATGGTGATGACGGAAGATTATTTGAGATACTTGACGAAAAATTAAGTCTCGCAAAACATGCTTTAGAGATAAAACATGATATTTCAAAAAGAAGACTCTACCACGATAACGTTTTACCATTCTTAACACAGAAGTTCGATGGAGAACAGTATTACCGATACGATAGCACAACGAAAACTTTTGGATTCGTTGGTTTAAACGAACTGTTAAAGTACCATGTTGGAAGTGAACTTCACGAGTCACCAGAAGCACTCGCCTTTGGTATAAAAGTAATTTCACATATCAGGAAATATGCAGATGACCTGAAAAAAGAAACAGGACTTAGATGGACCGTAACCCAAACTCCTGCTGAAAGTACTGCTGGAAGATTTGCAAAATTCGACCACAGATACTACCCTGAAGAAACAAAATCCGTAGTAAATGGCGATTTAAGCGATGTAAACAGTATCTACTACACCAATTCTTCACACGTAAGGGTAAATGCGGAAGTCACTTTGGGTGAAAAAGTAAGCATTGAAGAAAAATTCCACGAACTCTGTAACGGTGGACACATCGGACACTTCTGGAATGCTGAAGCTTACGCAAACCCTGAAGTTTTAATGGATATAACCAGAAAAATGACAAAAACAGATATCGGATTCTGGACATACACGAAAAATTTAAGTATCTGTGAAAAATGTAGCCTTGCAATGAGTGGTTTAAAAGACAACTGTACTAACTGCGGAAGTGAAAACGTAGAAAAATTCTCAAGAATTACTGGATACCTGCAAAACGTTTCAAACTGGAACAAATCAAAACAAAGAGAATTAATCGATAGAAAAAGCACACTTCCTGGAAGAAGAGTTTAACTTTTTTTTAAATATTTTTATTTTTCAAATTTTCTATTTTTTAGATTTCGTTTGTGGTTTTTATAAAATTTTAAATACTTTTGAAGATATATTCCAGACTAATTTAAGATAATAAAGGTGTTTTAATGAGAGCTATCTGTGTACTCAGTGGAGGACTTGATTCTGCGGTAACTTCACTAGCTGCAAAATTCGAAAACTACGATATTACTACCGTTACATTTAATTACGGGCAGATGGCATTAAATCAGGAAATAAAATCTGCTAAAAAAATATCTGAGATTTTAAACGCTGATCATCATGTAATAGATATTAATTTTGTAAAAGAGTTCAGTAAAAGTGGATTAAATACTGGAGAGATCCCTGAACCTGAAAAAGAAGACCTTGACGATTTTGAAAAATCTGAAAAAACCATGAAAGCTGTCTGGGTTCCTGCAAGAAACATGATCATGTTTTCCATTGCATCGGGATTTGCAGAAGGAATTGGTGCAGAAAAGATATTTTCAGGGTTAAATAAAGAAGAAGGAGTAACTTTTCCAGACAACACCCCGGAATTCATTGAAAGATTTAATAAAAGCCTTGAATATGGTACATTAAATAAAGTTAAGATGGTTGCACCATTATATGAATTAAATAAACCCGAAATTGCAAAATTAGGAAAAGAACTTGAAGTAAAACTTGATTTAGAAGTTTTAAAGTACAGTTATTCATGTTACAGGGATAATGGGGAAGATTATTTACACTGTGGAACTTGTGAAAGCTGTATGAGAAGAAAAAGAGCATTTAAAGAAGCAGGAATAGTTGATCCAACAAAATATCTCGTTGAATAGTGAAAAAATGATCGTAATTCCAAGATACACAATAATTAAAGAAAAAGCTTCGATTAGAATACCTGAAATCCTTGATAACCTTAATTTAAAAAATCCCCTCGTAATTACGGGTAAAAATACTCAAAAATACAATAAAGATTTCGATTTTATTTACTACGACGAGATTGAAACTTCAGATTTGGAAAATCTAAAAAATTATACGAAAGATTATGATTCCGTCATAGGAATTGGTGGTGGACGGCCAATAGATATTGGAAAATTGATTGCACACAAATCAAAAAAACCTTTCTTGAGCGTTCCAACAACTGCATCAAATGACGGGATTGCATCCCCTATCGTTTCATTAACCCAACCTTCTTACATGACGGAAGCACCAATTGCAATAATTGCGGATACGGAAATAATTAAAAAATCTCCAAAAAAACTCCTTTCCGCAGGTATGGGTGACATTGTATCAAATATTACCGCAGTTTTAGATTGGGAACTTGGAAAAATTGAAAAATTGGAAAAATACAGCGATAGTTCAGGAATTTTTTCCAAAACAATTGCTATTGAACTTATGGATTATGTTTTAAATTCAGATCTGGAAGAATATCCAAAAAAACTTGTAAAGGCACTTATTGGAAGTGGAATTTCTATTGCAATTGCCCACTCATCAAGACCTGCATCAGGAAGCGAACATCTGTTTTCGCATGCTCTTGACAATATGAAAGAAAAATATGGCATAGATACGAATTCACTACATGGGGAACAGTGCGGAGTTGGAACTCTTGCAATTGCCCAAATCTACCTTGAAGAAGGAAAAATCGAAGTTGAAACGGTTGAAATGATTAAAAATTCATTGAAAGCAGTTGATGCACCAGTTACTGCAAAACAGCTTGGTTTTGATGAAGAAATTTTAAGTGAAGCGCTTTCTTCAGCTCATTCCCTTAGAAACAGGCATACAATTTTAAGAAATGGACTTTCAAAAGAAAAAGCAAGAGAAATTCTTGAAAAATCTGAAATCATTTAATTTATTTTAATTATTTGATATTTTTAAAATTAAAAAAGAATAAAATTTTACAATTTTTTCATTGCAATATCTATTGCATTCATTGTTTTTTCTAAAACTTCATCGTTGTGTTTTATAGATGTAAAACAGCATTCAAATTGAGATGGAGCTATAAATACACCATTTTCGAGAAGTGTGTAGAAATATCTCATGAATTTTTCTGTATCACTTGATTTTGCATCTTCATACGTTACGATTTCTTTATCGTTAAAGTATATCTGGAATATTGAAGCTACATTGTAAACTTTTGCAGGAACATTGTATTTTTCAGCAGTTTCTCTCAAAAAACTGGACAAAATGTCTGCCTTTTTAGTTGTTTCCTTGTAAAATTTATCATCAAGATTTTTAAGCGTTTCAATTCCTGCAGTAACTGAAACTGGGTTTCCGTTAAATGTACCTGCCTGATAAATCTGGCCGTTTGGTGAAAACTGTTCCATATATTCTTTTTTACCAGTTATTGCACCAATTGGAAATCCCCCACCGAGAATTTTACCCACTGTTGCAAGATCTGATTTTATTCCGTAGTATTCTTGAGCTCCACCTTTTGAAAGCCTGAAACCCGTAATAACTTCATCAAATATTAAGATTATTCCGTTTTCTTCGGTAATTTCCCTTAAGAATTGTAAGTATCCGTCTTTTGGCAATATACATCCAACATTTCCCATTACAGGTTCGAGAATGATACATGCAATTTCGTCTTTATTCTCAGAAATTACTTTTTTTACTGCATCTTCATCGTTAAATGGAATTAAAAGTGTGTTTTTCGTAGTGTCTTCGGGAATTCCGGGGGAATTTGGAGCTCCGTGTGTTAAAGCACCACTACCTGTTTTTACGAGCACATAATCGTGAGCGCCGTGAAATGCACCTTCAAATTTGATAATTTTGTTTCTTTTAGTAACGCCTCTTGCAAGCCTTATTGCGCCCATGGTAGCTTCTGTTCCGGAATTTACAAATCTAACCATCTCTGCACAAGGGATCCTGTTTATTACTTCTTTTGCGAGAATAATTTCCTTTTCACTTGGAACTCCATAAGCAGTTCCTAAATCCATTTGAGATTTTACGGCATTTAATATGTTTTCGTTTGCATGGCCCAAAACCATTGGCCCGTATGCTAAACAGTAGTCAATAAATTCGTTTCCGTCTTCGTCGTACAAGAAACAGTCTTTTGCAGATTTTACAAAAAATGGAAATGGCTTAAATGACCTTACCGGGCTATTTACTCCCCCAACAAGGTATTTTCTTGATTCTTCAAATAGTTCTCTTGATCTATCCATTTTGATGTTCAATTCCACAAAACCACCTTAAAATACTCCATTATAAGTCATTACCCAAAATACTAACCATATAAAGAAAAATGGAACTACTCCACTTCCCATCCATTCTTTCTGGTTCATACTTTCTCTTCCAAATATCATTGAAGCTAAATTTCCAGTAATGATTAATGTTAGTAACATGAATCCAAATGACGCAATGCCACTAAATGCCCCTAAACCATATGTGTATACGTAGTTTGTAAGGTATCCGAATGCTGCACCAAATATTGCGTGAAAAATTGAAACTTTTGCGTCTAATTGCATAAATTACACCTATTCTTTTGATATATCGAGTAAAACGTAAGATTTAATCGTTTCTTTTGGTCTTTTACTATCTGTATATGTATAGTCTAAAATTACATCTACTTCATCATTTACATAAAAATTGCGGTTAGTAAGTACTCGGTCATTAATCTCAAGTAAAAACGCAAATTTTCGCTTTGTTTTTAGCGATCCTTTGTCAATTAACAACTCTTCTTCTTTGAAAACAGGTTTAATCTTCGAATAATGCATAGTACCCCAAAAATAAAAAATTATTTTAAATATGATTGGTACTTATCATATTTATTTCTTAGTTTTTCTACTTCATTTCAGAGATTGCTCTGTCGAACTCTTCCTGAATTTCTAATGAAGGTTCTTTGTCAAGTAAACTTACAACTGTAATCATTATTGATGCGAGCAAAAATGCTGGAACGATTTCGTATAAATCAAATATTCCACCGCTCAAGTTTTTCCAGAGAATTACCATGAATCCACCAGAAAGCAGACCTGCAAGAGCACCATTTCTTGTCATTCTCTTCCAGTATAATGAAAGTAAGATTACAGGCCCAAATGCACCACCAAATCCTGCCCACGCATATGAAACAAGTCCCATAACGCTACTTCCAGGAACTATTGCAAAGTAGTACGCTATTGCCGCCACAGCAATTACTGCAAACCTGCTTATCCATAAAAGCTCTTTTTGACTTGCATTTTTGTTTAATAATGCATAAATATCTTCAGTAATTGCTGAAGCAGTAACTAAAAGCTGTGAATCTGCAGTACTCATGATAGCTGCTAGAACCCCAGCTAAAAATACACCTGCAATAAGACTTGGGAATAATCCTTTTGCCATTGCCATGAATACGTGCTCTGGATCGTCCAGTGGAGCTCCAAGAGCCACTGCACCAACCATTCCAACAAGAACTGCCATGAAAAGGCTGATTACAACCCAAGTAGTTGCAATTTTTCTTGCTTTTGGAATTTTATCAGCTGATTTAATTGCCATGAATCTTACAAGGATGTGAGGCATTCCAAAGTACCCTAAACCCCATGCAAGAGCTGATGCAAGCCCCATTACACCGAGAGCTTCTCCATCAAGGTCGGTAAATGGATTTATGTAATCTGGACTTATTACATTCCATGCATTCATTGTAGCATCAATTCCGCCCATGTGAACAATTCCCATGATAGGAATTAAGAATATTGCAATAAACATAAGAGAGCCTTGTATAAAGTCTGTCCAGCTAACTGCAAGGAAACCACCAAGGAATGTATAACCAATAATTACTAACGCCCCGATAGTAACTGCAAGAGTATAATCTACTCCAAAAACTAAGTTGAACAACTTTCCGCCTGCGACTAATCCTGAAGACGTGTACAGTAAGAAAAATAGCATAATAAAAAACGCTGAAACAATTCTTAATAATTTAGACTGATCTCTAAATCTGTTTTCCAAGTAAACAGGTATTGTAATAGAATCTTTTGCAATTTCTGTGTATCTTCTAAGCCGTTCTGCAACGAACTTCCAGTTTAGGTAAGTTCCTATTGCAAGACCTACGCCAATCCATATTTCACTCATTCCAGAAAGATATGCAACTCCTGGAAGACCCATTAAAAGCCAACCGCTCATGTCTGAGGCTTGTGCACTTAACGCTGCAACCCAGCTATTTAATTTTCTGCCACCAAGCACATAATCGCTTATCGTTTCGTTTCGCCTGTAGAAATACATACCTACGCCCATTACCACGAGCAAATAGAGCATGAATATCAAAACGATACTCAAATTATCTGATATCATAACCTCAACTCCATTGGAAAAACACACCGCAATGTGAAAATCCTATTTGGTAATACTTACCCAAATATCTCGATTATGATATATACAAATTTTGAAACGTTTTTTTAGTTGGCGACTAAAACTGATTAAAAACTTAAGAAAAATCATTCAAAAATCTCTAAAATTTGCAAAAATTATTAAAAATAGGTAAAAAAATTATTTTTTATTGAATATATAATCGATATGTTCACTTTCAAACGGCTTTGTAAGAAGACTTACTGCCATTACAACAAATATCGGTGCAATCATTGCTAAAGAACCAACTGCAGGCATATAAACGCTGTTTATTCCAAAGTAGTATGCCCCACCAAGCATGATCGCCAGTGCAGAAGTGATTCCTGCCCAAACTCCTTGTTTTGTAGTTCTTTTCCAGTACAATCCCAAAAAGTACGGAGCTAAAAGACATCCTGATACCAAACCCCACGAAAGGGCCATTAATGAGAGAACATAGCTGTTTGGAACTATTGCAAGTATGAATGATAATGCAACAAATACAACACACAAAATCCTCATCAATATCATTGTGTTTTTATCAGACATATTTGGCTTTAATCTACCTTTTACAAAGTCTATTGAAACTACAGAACTTGAAGCAAGCACGAGTGATGCTAAAGTAGACATTGAAGCTGAAATTACGAGTACGAGAATTAATGCCGCAACCCAGTCGGGAAGTGCAATCTCCATTATTTTTGGAACTATCATATCTGGGCTTGTTAATCCAGCCGCAACTTTTGAAGCGCTATCTGGGTAAAATACCCTACTTACGGTTCCAATATATGCCGCACCAAATGTGATGATAAATGCAAATGCTGTTGAAACCCATTTTGCAGAAACTGCTGCTTTTTCACTTTTTATCGTGTAAAACTTGTGTATCATCTGCGGAAGACCCCAACTACCAATACTTGTGAGCAGCGCAAGACCCATTATTGGAATAAAACTTGCTTCATTTATTGGAGTTACCAGCATTGGATCTATTGAACTTAACGTTGATAGCATTCCGGAAAACCCTCCAACTTCAGGGTTGCTACTTAAAAAGAATACCATCAAAAGTACCCCTATTACCATAATACAACCCTGAACAAAGTCTGCGAGTGTTGCCGCGATAAATCCTCCGAAATAGAGATATATTGCAGTTAGTGCCGCCATTAAGATATAAGCATTCATTGGAGATATTCCAAATCCTTCGAAGAGGAAGTTTAAACCTTTATATATCGATGCAGAATACGGAACTAAGAAGAAAAAGATGATAAATGCAGTTAATGACTCCAAATTCTTGCTTTTATACCTTTTTTCCAAAAAACTTGGCATTGTTGAAGCACCGAGTCTCTGTGTCATTTCTCTTGTTTTTTTACCGAGAACCTGCCACGCTAAAAAACTTCCAACAATTGTATTTCCAACAACTATCCACATTGTCGGAATTCCAAAGCTCCATCCCATTTTTCCTGCAAATCCAATAAAAATAACTGCTGAAAAGTAAGCCGTACCGTATGAAAACGCAGACATCCAAGGATTTACGTTTCTTCCCCCAAGTAAAAAGTCAGAAACCCCTTTTATCTTTTTTTTCGTTACAGTGGCTATTCCTATAATCATAGCAACATAAACCGTCAAAAACAAATAATGCCACATAATTAACCTCAAAAACTTTGATAACGATCGAAATTAAATCCTTAAAATTCAACAATATACATAATAATCTCAGGCATTTATAATTTATATTTATCTAATTTTTAAAAAATTTAGAAAAAAGATTAAAAATAGTTAAATTTTTAAGATATTTAAAATAATTAATTTGAATAGTATTTTTCAAGAGGGGGAACTACCTGTTTCTTTCTTGACATCATTCCATCAATAAATACACTGTTTTCATCCAATTTAAGTTCAAATATTCTTTCAAAAGCTGATTTGTTTCCTGCAACTAAAACTTCGCTTCCTTCTCTCATTATGTCAGTTACAAGGAATAATACCATGTCGTATCCTTCTTTTTCAGCCATCTCATCGATTAAATTTTGAATTGCTTCTTTTTTTGATGCAACTTCAGATATATCGATTACCTCAGCCTGTCCGATACCGACCTTTTTACCGTTCATGTTAAATTCCTTGTAATCGATGTTTAAAATTTCTTTTGGAGTCATTTTACCGACTGTTGATTTTGCGGTCAGCATTTCCATTCCGTACGATTTAATATCCGAAATTTTTGCAATTTCTGCCAATTTTTCAGCAAGTTCCTTATCTAGGGTTGTTGCAGTAGGTGATTTAAAGAGTAAAGTATCTGAAAGGATTGCTGAGAGCAATACCCCTGCAATGTCTGCTTTTAATTCCTTATTTTTTCCACCGATAATATCGAGTATTCCTCTAAAGTAAAGCTCAGAAATAACCGTTGCAGTTGATCCTACAGGTTTTGAGAGGTAGATAATAGGTTCAGATGTTGAAATACCAATTTTGTGGTGGTCGATAATTCCAATTAATTTTCCTTTATCGAAATCATCGAGGTTTTGTGATTTTTCTGCGTGGTCTACCAAAAACAATTCTTTTCCTTCTGCTGTTTTAATTAATTCTGGTTCCATTAATCCAAATCTCTTTAAAATAAACTGCGATTCAGGATTTAATTCACCAAGTCTTGCAGGAAACGCATCTAAGAAATATGCAAGTGCTATTGCAGAACAGATGCTATCTGAATCAGGATTTTTGTGGCCTACAACGTACATCATCTATATCACCAAAAATTGAAAATTTAATGATTTTTATATTATCTAAGCCGGGAAAGACTATAAATACATAATGATACTTATTAAAAACATCTCCAATTAACCGACCTACATGGAGCTTGTGAATACTCTCGCTGTGATAGCGGGTTCGAAATTGGAGTAACAAGACTTTAATCGAATTTTTGGGCGAGTTGTAAGAGTTGGTAGGATCCTTACTGTGATCACAATACAGCAAAAATTCGTACATTTACTCTCGACATAGGGTTATCTGACCGACATGGTATTTTCCAAGGATGAAAGTTAGTGTTAATGTCGAGGGACACTTTTTCAAAAATTAAAAAAAAGAAAATAGAAATAAAAATTACGGAATACTATTTTAACGATGTTTTAGCAGTTTTATCAAATGGATTTCTCCTCATTGCAAGAGAAAACAGATAAGGATAATTGTTTTTTAAATATTTCATGTAATTTACCCATTCTATTGTTATTAATCGGTATGATCGAATCATATCTCCGTTTAAATGTTCTATGTCATTTTCTGAACTTTCGTGCAAATTTTCACGACTTTCGAGCTCTTCTAAAAGGTGAAATACCGCCCTTAAAAGTTCCGTGAAGTGTTCGTGCTCCATCAAGTTTGGATTTTCTAAAAGTCTCATTAAAAACTCTTTGTTTTTTGATAAAAATTCATAAATTTTCAAAATATCTTCTTTTGAAGCATTTAAAGTATAATCCCTATTTTTAGCGTAAGTCAGCGCATTTTTAAAGTCTTCATCTGACCAAGTATCGGTTACTTTCAATTTGCCCCCAATAGCATTGATATCTGGATCAATTTTCGAAAAATAATTTAGAGTTTTGGTTCCGGTTTCACTAAAAAATGTACCAATAAGAATATTTAACTTTTCAAGTCTCGCAGATTTTTCCATATCGCTTAAAATTCCAGAAATTACGACTGTTATTAAGAATACCTGGATTGGTACAAACGCCAATTTTCCAAAAAACGAATTTATTATTCCCAAATAATCATTAAATACTGCATACTGGACGATATACATTAATATCGATGCAACCAATGCAGAAATCCAGAAAATTTTGTGCTGTTTTGTTTTCATAATTATCGCTTGAATTGAGTTTTATATTATATACTAGTTGTTAATTTTCAATATACGAATATAAAAAATAATATCAACACGATTTTTAACATTTCAAAAAAGAATAACTTCATTAGAAGTTATTAAAATAAAAAAATACTATTTTTTATGTTTTAGCATTTCCGAACCTTTTTCAGTTATATTATAACCATCCCCAAGTTTAGAAATATATGCTGAGTTTTCCAAGTCTTTCAGGTATTTTTCGACCTTTTTAAAGCCGATGTCTTCTAAAATCATTTCATATCTATCTATTGATTCTTTGCATGGGCTATTATATACATTATATAAAGTTTCAACGTATTCTTTGATAACTTCGTCATTTAATTTAAAAAATCCTTTTTCCAGATCGAATATTAATTCTTTTACTGATTCCCTATCTTCCCCATAATGTTTTAATTTGTGTTCAATGTACAACTTTTCAATTTCATCTAATGACAGCACATTCCCCTCAAATGCTGAAAGAAGGTTCAACTGAAATCTATTTAATTCCCCAGTTTCAGGTTTAACCATCATATCCCCTCGGATAGTTTACAATAAAATTATTTTTTGTAAGGCTATAAATATGTGCAAGCCCGATTTAAAGATAGTATTAAAATTAGGCAGTTTGCATTCTGGTGATTTTATGAAAATTTATTTTGCAACAGGGAATCAGAACAAGGTTGATGAAGCAAAAATTATATTAAAAGAAGTTGATTGTGAAATAGAACAGATTGAAATTCCTTATGCTGAAGTTCAGGGAAAACTTGAAGAAGTTTCTGCATTTGGGGTTTTAGAAGTTTTTGAAAAATTCAATAGGCCTGTTATCGTTGAAGACAGTGGATTTTTCATTGAAAAATTAAACGATTTTCCAGGAACTTATTCAAAGTTCGTTCAGGAAACTCTTGGAAACGAAGGGATATTGAAACTTTTAGAAAATGAAAGTAATAGAAATGCATATTTTAAAACAGTTATCGGCTACTATGATGGTGACAACATCAAACTCTTTACCGGAATTGTAAAAGGAGTTGTTTCAACAGAGATAAAAGACGGGGGATTTGGTTTTGCATACGATAGTATTTTTATTCCAGAAGGAAAAACTAAAACTTTCGGAGAAATGACAACCGAAGAAAAAAGCAAAATATCACACAGAAAAAGAGCATTTTACGAACTTAAAAATTATTTAGAAAATCGGCAATAGTGAAAAAAATGAAAGCATTTGACATTATGAAAGCTTCCCAGATCGCCTGTTGCTTTGAGGTTGGAAGCTTTAAACCTGGAAACGTTCATAAAAATAGAGACTACGACGATATAAAATATCACCACTTTGTAAGTTCCGGAATTGCATTTGGAGATGTAATATACGAAGCCTGCCTTGAAAAAAATAATATTGGAAATTTTATTAAAAAAGGAGTAATTGAATCAAAAAAATGGTCTCCAACGAATGCAAATCTTGGAATAATAATGCTCCACATACCAATTGCGATTGCTGCATCGAATTTAGATAAATTTAGCGAAAATGCGCTGAAAAAAGAAACAGAAAAAATCATTAAAAACACGACGGTTCAAGATGCAATTGATGTTTACGAAGCAATTGCGATTGCACTTGCTTTTGTTAATGCTCCTGAAAATGGGCCTGATTTAAAAAGTAAAGATGCGAAAGATGAGCTTATTCAAAAAAATCTTACTCTATATGATGTTTTTAAAATTTCTTCCACCTGGGACAGTATCTCAAACGAATGGACCGAAAATTTTAAGATATCCTACAAAGGCTATAATTTAATAAATGAATATTATGAAGAATACAATAACATCAATATTGCAGTTACAAAAACGTTTATCAATCTACTTTCAATCTATCCGGACACGTTAATTGCAAGGAAAAAAAGTATCGATGATGCAAAAATGGTTTCAGAAAAAGCCAAAGAAGTTTTAAATAACTTCAATGAGGAAACTGTTTTAGAATTCGATAAATTTTTATCAAAAGATGGCAATAAGTTAAATCCCGGAACTACGGCAGATTTGATAGCATCTTCACTGTTAATATTTTTACTCGATAGAATCAGCAACGAAAAAACGATACTTTATTAAAAGGTGATTTTATGGATAAATACGATAAAATAATTGATTTAACTAAAAGAAGAGGATTCTTGTGGAATTCTTTTGAAATATACGGTGGTATCGCAGGATTTTTTGACTACGGGCCACTCGGTGCAATTTTAAAAAACAACGTCATAAACACTTGGAGAAAACATTACATCGTAAATGAAGGATTTTACGAAATTGATAGCCCAACAGTAACTCCTTACGAAGTTTTAAAAGCATCTGGACACGTGGAAAACTTTACTGACCCGCTCGTTGAATGTAAAGAATGTCTTGAGTCATTTAGAGCTGACCACATCATTGAAGAAAACGTTGATGTTGATACTGAAGGAAAAACCTTACAAGAACTTCAGGAAATGATTGAAAAAAATAACATCAAATGTCCAAAATGTGGTGGAGAATTTAAAGAAGTTAGCACATTTAACTTGATGTTTGCAACTTCAATTGGCCCCGGTGGAAAAAGAGCTGCATTCATGAGACCTGAAACCGCTCAAGGTATATTCATACAGTTTAAAAGAATAAGCCAGTTCTTTAGAAACAAGCTTCCATTTGGTGCAGTTCAAATTGGAAAAGCTTATAGGAATGAAATCTCCCCAAGACAGGGTGTAATCAGATTAAGAGAATTTACACAGGCTGAAGGTGAATTTTTCATTGATTCACGGAAAAAAGAGAACTTTGAAAAATTTGAAAGCGTAAAAGATATGGTTTTACCATTACTCCCCGGTAAAAATCAAGAAAACGAATCGCTAAGTGCTGAAGAAAAAATTGTCAGAATGAGTCTTTCTGATGCAGTTAAAAATGGAGTAATCGCACACGAAGCAATTGCATACTATGTTGCAGTTACAAAAAAATTCTTGATGGAAATTGGAATCGACGAATCAAAATTAAGATTCAGACAGCACCTTCCAAATGAAATGGCACACTATGCTGCCGATTGTTGGGATGCAGAACTTTATACTGATAGATACGGCTGGATCGAATGCGTAGGAATTGCAGATAGAACCAACTACGATTTATTGGCACACATGAAAAACAGCAGTGAAGATTTATCCGTTTTTGTAGAACTTGACGAAGATAAAGAAGTTGAAGTTTATGAAATCGAATTAAACTACAAATTAGTTGGTAGAACATTTAAGGGCGATGCAAAAATTTTAGAAGAGTCTTTAAAAGAATTAAACGACAAAAAAATGGAAGAATTGGTAGAAGCTCTTGAAACGGAGGGAAAATATGTTTTAAAAACTTGTAAAAGAGATTTTGAAATATTAAAAGAATATTTAACTGCTAAAAAAGTTAAAAAGATCGTTAAAGGAGAAAAAATAATTCCACACGTGATAGAACCTTCATACGGTATCGACAGGATTACATACTGTGTTATGGAGCATGCGTTCAAAGAAGAGGAAGATAGAACCGTAATGGGCTTTTCAAATGCAGTTTCCCCGATAAAAGTCGGTGTTTTCCCGCTCGTTAACAAAGAAGGAATGCCTGAAATTGCAATGGATTTGAAAAATAAATTAAGAGAAAACGGTTTAATTGCAGAATACGATGACAGTGGTGCAATTGGTAGAAGATACATGAGAATGGATGAAGTAGGAACTCCTTTCTGTGTAACAATCGATGGAGAAACTCTAACAGACCGTTCAGTAACAATTAGGGAAAGAGATTCGAGAGAACAGTTTAGAATCCCAATAAACGAAGTTGTATCGTACATTAAAGATAAACTCTAAATCAAAATTCCAATTTTCCTTTTTTGATAATATCCATGAAATTTTTAATTTCTAAAGAATAATTTTTTGAAACCATTTTTGGAAGGTCTAAAAATCCCATTACATTTTTAATTATGTGAAAATCGGACGTTGCGACAAAATCGTATTGTTTAAGCTCGAAATCGACTTTTTTTGATAATATAACTTCTCCAGAAATCGAATATTTTCCCATTAAATTCCGCGTCATTTTTGAAATTTCTCCGCTTTTACTCGTCTGTTCATCAAAATATACATCAAAACTATTTAAATTTAAATCCAAAATACTTTTCAAAATAATTTCAATTGTTTCTTCCGATTTTTCAGTTAATTTGTATCCTTTCTGGTATTTTAAATCCCGAATTACATTATCCTCGCAAACTATTGCTACACCTTCGATTAAAGATTTTAATGTTATAAGTACATTAAAACCATCAATTGCAAAGGATTTTGATTTTGAAAATTCAGTTAAATCTGTTCTTTTTTTGTTTACGATTTCTAAATGGCTATCTGAAAATACACACCTGCCAAAAAAGTATCTTTCAAGACGATTTAACCCGTAGTGATTTGCAACAAAGTCTAGAGCAGATTTTTTTCTGTAATTTCGATTTAAAAGATACTTTAAATCTGAATAAGTTTCAAAAAATTGGTTCATAAAATAATATTATAAAATTAATGAAATAAATTTTTTTATGGAATGTATACAATATAAAAAAATTAAAAATAAAGAATATCAGTCTTTTTTTATTGTTGAATTGATATATACTCCAGTCATTATAAATAACGTGCTTATTACAGTTATTTTTGTAAACGGCTCTTTTAAAAAAATTGCAGAAAGTACAATTACAATTAATGGAACGAACTGGTAAAATAACATCGTTTTACTTGCCCCATAATATTTTAACGATATTTGCTGTAATAATTGCGCTAAAACTGATGCAAAAACTGCCATATAGATTATTGAAAGCCAAGTTTCAAAAGATGCATTTAATATCGCATTTACAGGGTTTTTTAGAATCATGTAAGGTATTAACAGTACAACTGTTAAAATGTAACCGTATGTTAATATTACGGATGGCGAGTAATTTTGAGCGACTTTTTTACTTATTACTGCGTATAATGCCATGCAAAGTACTGCGGAAAACATTATAACATCTCCAATATTAAATGAAAGGCTTTTAAGAACTTCCAGATTCCCATTTGTAATCGTGAGCAGTACTCCAAAAAATGCGATAATTACTGCAAATATCCGTTTAATTCCAAAATATTCGCCCAATACAAATGCTGCAATTATTGAAGTAATCATTGGGGTTGTTGCCATTAATAGCGCCGAATTTATTGCCGTGATATATTCAAGCGACATGAAAAATAATGCGTGGTATCCAAACATTCCAAGTAACCCTGCTAAAATTACAAGATATGCGTCACTTTTATTTAATTTCAGATTTTTTCGTTCTGTTTTTAAAACTAAAGGTAATATTATTACAGATGCTATTAAAAATCTTAAAAATGTTAATTCGTCCCAGGAAAGTTCCAAAATTCCGATTTTTCCAGTTATAAATGCCCCTGCCCCGAAAGAAACTGCCGGAATCATTAACAGAAATAATTCATATTTTTTCAAAAGTTTTTTCATTCATGACACCGCTAAAATAATACATAATGGAACAACTTCGTATAGTATATTATACAATTTGTATGATATTATGTAGTATAAATATATTATGCTATACGATATGTATGATATACCATACAAAACAAAGGTAATATTTATGGAAAATCCTAGCCACATAATTTCAAAAAACTTAAAAAAAATAAGAAACGAAAACGGATTGAGCCTTGATGCGGTTTCAAAACTTACAGGGGTAAGCAAAGGAATGCTCGGACAAATTGAGCGTGAAGAAGTAAATCCAACAATAACAACCATTTTAAAAATTGCAAATGGATTAAAAATTTCATTTACATCTCTTTTGAGTGAAAAGGAAGCGGATGTGAAAATAGTAGAACTTAAAAAAGTTTCACCAATTTACGACGACAGCAAAAAATGGAGATTTTACCCGGTATTCAATTTTGAAGATAGTAGACCTTTTGAAATATCCTACGTTGAAGCCGACCCTGGAGTAGTAATGAGTTCCGAAGGGCATATCAAAAATTCGGAAGAAACAATAACTGTTTACGAAGGAGAACTGACTTTATCAATAGACGATAAGACATACACCATTTCAAAAGGAAATTCTATCCGTTTTAAAGCAGAAGTACCTCACAAATACGAAAATAGAAGTTCAGAAATGACTGTAATGCATATGACACTTTATTATCCAAAATAAACAAATTAAAAATAGTTAATTTTTCGATATTTTTTGTTTTAACGAATTAAATAAGCCATAAATTGACATTGCTATTTTAGCAAGTTTTATTTTTAAATTAAATCCTTTTCCGCCAAGTTCTCTTGAAACATCTTTTAAAAGTACAGGAATATTTAGATTTTGGGGGCATGCTTTGACACATTTACCGCAATTTGTGCAGAGCCCTGCATGAGACTCTTCACCACCCATGACTCCACCAAGTCTTGCAAGATACAAAAATCCAGTCTTTTTGTCGTTAAAAATACTTTTTTCATTGTACATTGAAAAGCATGCCGGAATATCCACACCAAATGGGCAAGGCATGCAATAACCACATGCAGTGCAGTTTATTTTCATTAATTTTTTATAAACATCTTTTACTTTATCGTATATTTCCAATTCTTCGCTTGAAAGAGAATTTGGAGTAGTTTCTTCTGCAACTTTTAAATTTTCTTTTACTTGACTTTCTTCATTCATTCCAGAAAGAACGCATGTAACTTCCTCGTGATTTAAAACCCATCGCAGTGCCCAATCTGCAGGCGTTCTTTTAACTTTGTAGCCATTAAAAATTTGTTCTGCTTCTTTTGGAACTTTTTTTGAGAGATTTCCGCCCCTTAAAGGCTCCATGATAAATACGCCAACTCCTTTTGATGCAGCATATTTAAAACCTTCAGTTCCAGCCTGATTTTGTTCATCTAAATAATTATACTGAATAAGACATGCATCCCAATCGTAAGCATCTATTATTTCCTTAAAAGTTTCCGTATTGTCGTGGTAAGAAAAACATGCATATTTTATTTTTCCGCTCTTTTTAGCTTCATCTAAAAATCGTAAAACACCAAGATCTTTCATTTTTGTCCAGCTATCTTTTGAAAGGCTGTGAATAAAATAGTAATCGATAAAATCTGTATTCAACTTCTTAAGCTGAATATCAAGATACATTTCCATATCTTCATATTTTTTAACGGACCACTGCGGAAGTTTTGTTGAAAGCTTTATTTTATTTCGATAATTATTTGAAAGAATTTCTCCTAAAAAAGATTCACTCGCACCACCGTGATATGGAAATGCAGTATCTATAAAGTTTACGCCATTATCTATTGCATAATAAATCTGTTTTTTTGCTTTTTCTTTATCGATAATTCCGTTTTTAGTTGGAAGCCTCATTGCACCAAAACCTAGTGCTGAAATTTTATCCCCCGTTTTCTTAATTTCACGATACTGCATAATTTTCCCCGTTCTTAAAAAAGTAAAAAAAGTTAGATTAAAAAATTTATGTTAAATCGATTTTTTTCACACTTTCGGTCATCAAAATCGTTATTTTTTCTTTTAAAAGTTCGATTTTACATTTTTCTCCGACAGCGTAATCTAATTTTTTGAATTTATCATTTTGGATCTTTGACATGAGTTTTAAGCCATTTTGAATTACCTCAAGATAAACCAGACTCGAAGAACCTTCGTTAACTACATCTTTTATTACACATTCAAAAACATTTTCTGTTTTTTCACTGTTTCTATCGATTAATTTTATATTTTCAGGCCGTATTCCAAAAGAAACCTCATTCATAGAGTTATTAAACTTTTTTATTAAAATTTCCATTCCCAAATATTTCAATATTGAAAAATCAGGATTATTTTCATTGTTATCAATTTCTGCATTTGAAAAAATATTTATGTAACCGACGAGTTCTGCAACATTTACATTTATCGGATTATAAAATATCTCTTCTGGAGTTCCAATCTGCTGAATTCTACCATTATGAAACGTTACAACTTTTTCAGCCATTACAAATGCTTCTTCAAAACTGTGTGTCACAAAAACTACCGGAATTTTTAATTCTTTTTGAATACTTCTTAATCTTTCCCTTAATCTTATTCTTGAAATCATGTCCAGCGCAGAAAACGGTTCATCGAGTAGCAATATTTTTGGACTCGGTGCAAGCGCCCTTGCAAGAGCTACACGCTGTTTTTGACCGCCCGAAATCTGATCGGGATATCTATTTTCGAGGCCTTCGATATGGGTTAATGCCAAAAGTTCAAAAACTCGCTTTTCCTTTTCTTTTTCGCTTAAATATTTAATTCCATATTCAATATTCTCTTTAACAGTTAAATGGGGAAATAATGCATAATTTTGGAACACATACCCTAAATTTCGTTCCTGTGGGGTTTTATTTATCTTTTTATCGGAATCGTAATAGATTTCATTGTTTACAACAATTTTTCCGTGATCAGGATCTAAGAGGCCTGCGATACAGCCTAATGTGCTTGTTTTCCCAGAACCCGACCTTCCAAATAAAACTATTATCGAACCACGGTCTATACTAAATTTAGATTTTAAATTAAAGGATGGAACTTTACGTTTTTTTGACTTCTTCGATTCGTAGTAGTTTTTTTCGATATCTATCTCTAAAATCATGAATACCACTTAAAATTTCCATTTTTCAACAAATCTGCCCGTAAGAAATATCGTCATGAATGACATTATAATTAACAATACCACCAGAATATTTGCCAGATCGTAGTTTCCCGTTTGAAATGCTTGGTAAATTGATAAAGACATCGTATTTGTTTTTCCAGGAATATTCCCAGCAACCATCAATGTAGCGCCAAACTCACCAACGGCTCGCGCAAAACTAAGAATTGCACCCGCAATTATCCCTTTTTTTGATAAAGGAAGGGTTATTTTATAAATTGTCTGTAATTCTGTTTTACCTAACGTATATGATACATATTCAAGTTCTTTATCGATTGAAGAGATTGCAGCAGTTGTAGTTTTAACCATTAACGGGAATGATACGATAAATGCGGCAATTACCGCAGCCTGCCAGGTAAATAAAATTCCCGATCCTGTAAATTCATATATTAAACTTCCTACAAATCCATTTTTTCCAAGTTGTAATGCAAGTAAATATCCTAAAACGGTTGGAGGAAGAACCATTGGAAGAGTTACTAAATTTTCCAAAATATCTCGCCCGTAGAACTTTTTTCTCGCGAGAATGTATGAAATAATGACTCCAAAAATAACTACAAAAAATGTGGATATAAAAGAAATTTTTAATGTAAGTAGTAGTGG
This sequence comes from Methanococcus maripaludis, assembly GCF_013760955.1. NCBI lineage: Archaea > Methanobacteriati > Methanobacteriota > Methanococci > Methanococcales > Methanococcaceae > Methanococcus > Methanococcus maripaludis. The sequence goes on from NZ_JACDUL010000003.1 coordinate 242,441, forward strand.
AAATACTATTGAATCCATGAAGTATCACTAATTTTCTGCTGTAAAGCCATAATCTGTCAAAATTTGTTTTCCTGTTTCACTTGTTAGGTATTCTACGAAAACTTTGGCTTCTTCTTTATTCTCAGAAGAATCTATGATACATACCGGATAAATAATTTCTGTAACTGTTGGTACTGTTGTTATAATCTCGATTGAATTTTCTTTTGCAATTTTTGCATCTGTCATGTAAACAAATCCTGCATCAACGTCCCCTGTTTCAAGGTATGTTAAAACCTGCCTTACATTTTCCCCGTAAACCATTTTTTCTTCGAGTTTATCCCATAAACCGGAGTCCGCGAGTGATTCTTTAGCATATTTTCCAACAGGTGCAGTTTCAGGATTTCCAATTGAAACTTTCGTTACATCATCGTTTGTCAAATCCTCAACTGAAGTAATGTTTAATGAATTTCCAGCTGGAACGATTAATACCAAGCTGTTTGTTGCAAAGTTCATTATTGAGCCAGCACTTGTTAAATTTTCTTCTTCAAGGATTTCTACGTGTTTTTGTGATGCTGAAGCAAATACATCTACTGGAGCTCCACCCTCAATCTGCTGACGGAGTGCACCCGAAGCTGCGAAATTTAATTCAACTTTAATATTTGGATTATCTTTTTCAAATTCGGTTTTTATGTCGGTGAACGCATCAGTTAAACTCGATGCTGCTGAAACAGTTATTGTGGTTGTTTGTTCTGAAGAATCGGAAACACAACCTGCAAAAAGTAACATTACAGATAAAAAAATTACAGTTATAAGTCCGGTGATTATTCCTGAAGATTTTTTACTCATATACATCTCTCCTTTATATATCATAACCGGAAGTACTGTTCCGGGTTATTGGAAAGTATGAATTTAAAATATATATAATTTCGTATGGAGCCATTAAAATATTCAAATTTGTAAATAAAGTCCATAAATGGATTTTAAATTATTTAGCCAATATTAAAGAAACATTATTGAATAAATTACACATAAAAGTATATAATAATCAAAATCAAATGGAAAAATATATTAAATGTAACAAAAACACTATTATACAGTAAGTACTTGATTTAACCACTAATACTCAGCGTTTAATTAATTTAACCCCTCACTAAGGATTAAATAACATATTGTACCCCTAAACCAGTCTTAAAAATATTAACCCAAAACCCAATTAATTTCTTTTTTATTACAGAATGGGATTATTACCTGAATTTTCACGCATTTTAGCCAATTTTTTAAAATTGTATATATTACTAACTGAATTATATTTTTGCCAGTAATTACACATTTAAAAATAAAAAAAATAATTTAAGTTTATGTAAAAATTATATTTGATTTAGAATTTGTTCGACTGTTGAACTAATCTGGGAAATTGTAGGAAACTTGCTAGGGTTTTCTTCATTTCCGTTATCAACAAAGATAAATCCGTCTTCTTTTAATTGTTTTATGTTTCTTTGAACGCTTGGATTGCTGTACATCATCGGGTTTATGTGCATCGCAGCAACGATAGGAGCTTTTGTAGACATGATTGTTGTAGACAGTAAATTATCTGCTATACCATTTGCAGCTTTTCCTAATGTATTGGCTGAAACTGGCGCTAAAATCAGTAAATCTGCCTTTTGGGATAAAGATTTATGATTTGGGTCATACATTTTGGGCAGCTCAAAAGCTTCGATTTGAACCGGTCTTTTTGCTTCTCTTTGAACCATTAATGGTGACACAAAGTTGACAGAATTCGGTGTCATGATAACGTCGACTTCTGCACCCCGTTCTCGCAATTCACCGATCAAATCCAGCGTTTTTATTGCGGGGCTGCATGCACATATACCGATAACAATATTTTTGTCTTTAAACACAGGTGATCTCTCCATATATCACTTAATTCTAAGCCATTTTGTTTTAAACATTATTTGTATATTCAAATATTAAAGTTTAGATAACTCATTCTTAATTTCTTCGACACTCGGAACTTTACCTTCAAAGATAACTTCGTCATCAAAGACAACTCCGGGTGTTGACATTATATATTCTGCAATTTTTGCAGCATCGGTAATTTTTACTATTTCTGCATCGATTTTTAGGTCTTCTACCGCTTTTTTCACGTTTTCATAAACATTTGTACATTTTTTACATCCCATTCCTAATATTTTTATTTTCATAGTTGTTACCTCGAACTTTTCGATAAACTCAATTAAAGGAGAATATTAAATAAATACCCCGTAATTACAATTGCAATACTTGTAATTCCAAAGAATGCTGCTATTAATTTTGGTTTGATTACTTTTCTAATTAAAACCGCTTCTGGGAAAGATAAAGCAGTTGTAGCCATCATAAATGCAAGTGCAGTTCCAATTCCAACCCCTTTCCCAATCAATGCTTCTGCAATCGGGATTGTTCCAAGTGCATTTGAATAAAGGGGTACTGCAATAATTGTTGCAAAAATTACTGCTAGGGGGTTATTGGGGCCTGCATATTTTGCAAGAATCGCCTCTGGAGCATAACCGTGTATTATTGCCCCAATTCCGATACCAATCAAGATATATAACCATACTCTCTTTACAATATCTTTTGTATTATCAACTGCAAATTTTAAACGCTCTTTTTGTGTTAATTTCCTTATTTTTCGAGCCCTGCTTCTTATTTCGTATACGTATTCTTCAACTTGATCTTCCATTTTAAGTTTGCCGATTATAACTCCGCCAATTACGCCGATAATTACTCCAGAAATTATGTAGAGCATTGCGATTTTCCACCCGAAAGATGCCAGAAGTACTGCAAACGCTGCTTCGTTTACTATTGGAGAAGTAATTAAAAATGAAAGTGTAACTCCAAGAGGAATTCCTGCCTCCACAAATCCGATAAATAATGGAACTGATGAACATGAACAGAACGGAGTTACAATTCCAAGAAGGGATGCCATAACATTTCCAGAAACTCCAGAATACTTTTCTAGTATCTTTTTGGTTTTTTCGGGCGGGAAATAACTTCTAACGTATGAAATTGAAAATATCATTATTGAGAGCAAAATTACAATTTTCAAGCTGTCATATATAAAAAAATGAATTGACGACCCTATTGCAGTATCCACGCCTATATTCAATATATTTTCTACAACATATCTCGCAACATAATCTAGCCAGCCAAACATCTTTTCACCACTTAAATATCAAATTTTAGAAGCTCTTCGACTTTTATTTTTATTTCATCTCGAACTTTTCGATAAACTTCAATCTCTTTTCCTGCAGGGTCGGTTATATTCCAAAAAATATGTTTTTCGGCAGGAACCATTGGACAGGCACCAATACAGCCCATGGTAACCAAAACATCAATATTTCCTAATTTTTTAGTAAGTTTTGAAATTTTTTCGGGTTTTCTTTTAACATTTAACCCGATTTCATTCATTACTTGAATTACTTTTTCATCTATATCTTCGGTTTCTTCCATACCTGCACTATATGCATTCAATCCAAAATTTTTAGCGAATGCTTCTGCAATAACACTTCTTCGCTTGTTGTGAATGCAGACAAATACTATTTTTTTACTTTTGATAAATTCGCCAGTACCCAAATTTTTCACCAAATAATTAAAAATTGACAAATATCAGTATGGTTTGAAATATATTTATAATTTTCGATATACCGATATATATTGATATATATTGATATATTTTTAAAATATTTAAATTAATGGATATTATAATCATTGATAAATAGATACTTATAAAAACTGAATAAATGTATTATTAATTGGAGTTAATTAACTTAATAATATTAAGTAATGATTAAAAATTACCATTGGCTAATTTGGTAAATAAACTCCAAACAGTAAATAACGATTAAATCGTTATACTATTCAAAATACCACACCATTTGTGTTATGCTCAAAGGTCTACGGGTTTAACATGAAATTCATAACTTTTCTTTTTTAAATTCAAATTATAATAATCCTTTAAAATGCATTTAAATAATTAAAAATATAGATTTTTGGATATTGATCTGTATCTAGCCTTTTGATCGAAAAGTATTAATATTGTGTTTGCATAGATCCATTCGGAACTTAAGTTCCGGTTCGATTAGTTATTATGGGGATTATAACTAAATCGAGGATAGGATTTATGGAATAACTATGAATATGCAATAAAATTTTATGCTAATCTATTATTCCTTTTGAAAGACTCTTTTATCAAAATTAACAAAAATATTTTAAAATTTAAAAAAGAAATTTTTAGAAAAACCTTAAACTTATTCTAAAGGTCGCAGGAGTTTACGAACATGCAGCGATTTCTCGCCAATATATTTTTCTGAATCATACTATATAATATATGCACATATGTGTAAAAATATGAATTTAAAATGATTATTTAATTATTATTGCTATTTATTATCTAAGCCATCTCATAAGGCCCTGCCAAATCTTTGCAAATGCCCCTTGTGGTTCTGAACTTGTATCATTAATTTGATATTGGTTAGATTGGCCATTTTGTGTTGATAAATTTTCCGGCGCACCATATTCAGTACCTGTTTCCATATCACCCGATACAATCTCATCATATTCTGATTGACTAATGTACTGGGGCTCGTATGTTCCACCATTTCTTTCGATTACTTTTGTAAATGATCTTAAATGGTTTCTTGAGCCTTTTTCTAAATTACCATATACTGCACTAATATCCTCATTATCGGATATTTCGTTCAATCTCTGTAAATCGTATATGTCTAAGTCCTCAACTGTTGCACCAACCATTAAAGCATCCATTAGCGAAACTGATCCTTTTTCAACTAAACTGTTGTATAACTGTGCCAAATCTTGATTTGTGAAGATTCCTCTTGTATCATCAGCAACTGAATCCGTTAAATTATATTTATCCAGCAGCAATTTTACTGCATTGGTATGCGTACTCTCACTATTTGCGATATTTAAGAAAATTTGCTGGCCCCAAATATCATATAATTCCAAATAAACGTCTCTTGCGAATTTTTCTTCTTCTCTCATTAATATTAATCCATCAATTTCTTGCTGACTCAACTCTTCAAAAGGATACATGGCAATTTCTTGCTGATGATTTACCTGTGTGTCGTCATATAACTGATAGACCTGACCACCCTGATTTTGCCCATAGCCCATGCCCTGGTTCCCATATACAAATGAAGACCCCAAAATAACTAAAAATACCGATAAACAGGTCATAATTATTCTTTTCATTTCATTCACCCCTTTAATAATTATTTTTATTAAACAGGATATCTATTGAAATGAGAATCAGCTAAAAAAAATAATATTTTCTTTTTTAATTTTTTTTGAAAATTTACAAAATAGTTCCATAGTTTTGGTAATATATCTTTAAAAAAAAGTAAAAAAATTATTCAGTTTCTATCATAATGTATCGCCCAGTATTCGGATCCTGATAGACCGTTCCCATCTCCATAAAACCTGAACCACTTCCATCAGTGATTTCTGGCATATCAGTGATTTCTTTTGCCATTTTTATTTCGGCAACCTGCTTCATTGCCTTCATTATTTCCATTTTTTCTTCTTGTGTTGTGTCACTAAAAACAACACTTTGCATGTTCCAAGACATTACCAAAAATACTAAAAATCCAACTGAAAGTACAAGCATTGCATCTACAAGATTTGCAGAACCTGCCATTGGATCTTCTTCAGTTTTATTAAATCTCTTTTTATTTTTTCGCCTTAACATTTTTTCAATGCCTCCAAGACGGATTCCATCAATACTTCAAGAGTAGACATCTGTTCTTCGTACCATCTTCGTCTAACCTTTGAAATAACGAAACAGATTCCCCCTGCAGCAAGACCTACAACTGTTGTATCAAATGCAATAATTATCGCATTTGCAAGCGCATGTATGTCTCCTGCACCAAGTGCTGCAAGTCCTGGACCCATTGGAATTAAAGTTCCCATTAATCCAAGTGTTGGTCCAAGCCTCGTTACAAAATCTGTTTTCTCGAGGGTTTTTTCTAGTCTCAATTCTTCCTTTTCTATCAGGTTTCTTGCATGAGATTCGGTCATTTTTAAGTCAGTGCAACCTTCTTCACACAATTCCTTGATAATTTGAATATGAACCTTGTTCAATCTTAAGTCTGAAATTGAACTTGATATTTCCTGAGCATTTTTATCAGGGAATGTATTTATCATGTTTTTTAGATCCTTTGAATTAACCTTAATCCTGCTTGAATATTCTGCCACGAATTCTCCGAAATTTATAACTGCATACGCCATGAAAAGTAGTAAAAATACAACGACAGGCAATAATAAACTTTGTGAAATTATGTGAAGTGTGCTGCTTAAAAGCTCGCTTCCAGGAATTGCAACCATTAAATCGACCTCATTTTATTTATAAAATTCATTTCCCGCTTGTTTTTAATAAAACCAAGTATCATAAGCCCAAATGTTATTAAAAAAACATGTCCCAAACTTGAAAATTCAGGGCACTCCATGGGACTCATCTGAACACTCATTCCAGCAACGATGTTTGGTATCATCAGTGCAGAGATCAGAAAGTAAAATCCCACAAAAATCATGAAATTTCCCATCATGATTGGCCTTGGTACTTTTATCAATCTCGAAATTGCATCTGAAAGTAGATAAACTGTTCCTATGGTTATCATAAGTATTAAACTTGCATATTTTCCAATTTCAAATGTTGAAACTCCCAGTGATGGAGAAATTAATACAATCGATGCAATAACCGCTCCAAAACAGCACGGACATGGTGCGATCATTGCAATACTTGTAGAAGCTACCGAATTTTTCTGATTTACCTTCCATTCTTTTATCGTGTGAAAACCTGCATACAGAATCGTTAACGACATTACCATAAAAATAACAAAATTGTATTCGTAAATAACCGTATTAATAACATCTGCGTATCCAGCAGCTAATTTTGATAACAAAAGGGTGCCTAGCCCATATAAACAGACTATAACTGCAGATACTTTTTTAGAAAGACCCGCAAATCCCAGGGAAAGTCCTATCTTTATACCAAATATAATAATTGCAGATAAAAGTCCTAGTTGCCATATTTCATCGACCATAGTTACTACCTCAATTGAAAAAAAAGAAAATAAGTATCTTCTTTTTACATCATCTAAACTTGGATTTTGTCTAACATATCCAAAGCTAATAATCCTGTCAAGTAACTGCACCTGAAATTTCAAAAGCATTGTTCCATATGCCTATTGTTCAGATTTGTTTAATGTAAATTCGTATTCTTTTTGGAGATACCGAATACTCCAATCGTGATAAATTCTTGTTTTACAAATAAAATTGAATAAGTGTTTGTAATATTTATTATTTTCTAGTTATATGTATGGATCATAAAATAAAGTTGAATAAAAATTTAAAAGAGAACTCAATGTGTTTAAATTTAAAAAATAATCTACAAAACTGTTTTTTTAATTAAATTTTTGTTTAAAAAAATAAAGAGAAAAAAATTTATCTTCTTCTCAAAAGTTTCAGAGCATTTATTATATTTGTAAATATCTCTGGGTTTTGCTTAAAGTATCCAACTCCAACAAGTCCAGTCATTGCAACTGCACCAACGATTGCGATAACCGTTGTTCCAGAAGTTTCAGACTGTTCAGGTTCATTTGCTACTGTAACTTCGTATGCTTTCTGAGTTTTTGATGGTGAAGATGAAGAAGATTCAGAACTTGAAGCTGAACTTGAACTTCCAGAACTACTTCTTCCTCCATCAGAACCAGCACTCGCTGCTGCATCTTCAGTAACCGTGGTGTTTGTCACCATTGTAGCGTTTGTTGCATTTACTGATTCAACTACTGATTCATTTCCAGAATACACTTTTGAATAAGAATCAGATTCAGAACTTGAACTTGTAGGGGTAGTTTCAGTTTCTGAAGAAACATCTATGTCTTTATGTGTGGCTTCTTCATATAATCTTTCATACTCTTTTAATGTTTCTTCATCAAGTGATGAATGTGCTACTGCCCAGTCATTAAGTTCTAAGTTTCCACAGGTGTGGTGACAGCAGGTAACACCATATTCAACTACTGACTGAATAAATTCATTCGCTAGGTTTTCTAAGACTGCATCATCAGCATTCCAGTAATCCTTACGTGCTGTTTCCATCATCCTTGCAGTCATTGCTTGGAACTGGTATGGATTTTCAGTCATTAAAAACTCGTCTAATCCCATATCGTACTTGTCGTTGATATATACGTCGTATACCATATCCCAGTCGGCATCTGTAACCATTTCAGGGTTCGTTACATCCCAACCCCATAAATACTCGGTAAATTTCATCATCGAAAAAGCACCGGCATAATCAGCTTCCATCATTCCTTCTATCCACAGTGGATTTAGGTATCTTGAACGTAATTCAGTTCTAAATGCTTCATTTAATGAAATAATCTTCATGTCTGCCACATTTTCGAGATTTGCTATGTACTCTTCAGGAGTTTCTCCAGTAAGTACCCGTATTGTAAGGGCCATACCTCCCAAATATGCATAGTAATCGTCATTATCAATAATTCCATATAAATTCGTGGAATCACTGTGAACGCATGCATCGATGTCCATTAAATTCATTGTAAAGACATCTTCATATTTATCTCCCCATACATCTGCCCCATATATGTGGGACGTTGTTGATATAAAGAAGTCTGCAAGTTTGGTTTCATTATCCCATGTTTCACTTGCTTCGATTGCGTCATCCATTCCATTTCCATAGTTACCAGTTGCTTCACTGAATATTCTACATTTTGAAAGGAAATCGGCTTCAGTTTCATTATATCCTAATTCAATAAGTTGTGCTTCCATCTGATCAGAATGCATTTTGACATAGTTATCTTCATAGCTTTCATTTAATTCTGCAACCAATCTTATAGCTTTATCAATTGTTTCAAGTTGGAATGGGAATGTATCCCTATATAATCCAGATGATTGAACAAGCACGTCAATTCTCGGTCGACCCAATTCCTCTATCGGTATTACTGTAAAGTTAACAATTGTGATACCATCACTTACCGGTTTAACCCCGAGCATTGCATATATTTGCGCTTCCATTACACCATGGTGCCTGAATGTTTCTATTGCCCATAGTGTGTAGGATACTTTATCAGGGTATGTACCGTGACTAGCATTGTAAGCAGTGAGCAATTGGTCTGCAAGCTCGTATCCGTATACCATAGTTTCTGCATCAGGGAATTTTCTCTGGTCAAAGCCATAGAAGTTTCTACCTGTTGGCAATGCACTTGGATTCCTTACTGGATCGTTTCCAGGTGCTGGTTCAATGAATTCTGCATTGAGTGCTCGCATAAAGTTGGTAATTTCTTGAGTTGTGTTTGCTAAATCGTCAGCGTATCCAAGTCCAGTATTGAGATCAGCTGTAATATCTGCATTGATTACTCCCAAAATTTCCATTTGAGCATCTGATACGTTTGTTCCGTCAAGTACTGTAGCATTTAATAAATCATATGCATATTCGTTTGCAAGATCTTCCCTGTCTTCTTCATCGCCCATTTCTTCAGGGATTACTGCATAGATATGATCTATAAAGTCGTCACGAAGCATTGATTTAATCATACATATCAGTTCTTCACCCTCAGGTGCAACTCCGAAAGTATGGACACCGTAAGGCATCAGCATTGATTGCAATTCATGCAAATAGTTGTGCACATTGTTGCTCATGAAAAATTCGAAATCTTCATCAGTCATGTTTTGAAGTTCTTCAGTGGTTACATTGAGATCGTATTCCATTGAATTATTTTCATACAGTTCTATGAGCGTATTGCGGTAAAGAACAGACATGTTTGTGTTATTATTACTTATTGCATCTTCATAGTTATGGATTTTTTCGTGCATATCTGCAAGATCGCCGTACAGTCCCGCTTCTACAATAGCAGGGGTTAAATAATCGACTAAGACTGCGTTACCCCTGTGTTTTGCCTGGCTACCTTCTCCAACGTTATCCATGATGTATGGATAGATAACTGGCGTATCTTCTACACATAATGCTGGGTAATCGTATCTCCAAATACCGACTTCTTTTCCACCTGACCATTCTTGTGATCCGTGGGTACCGAAGTGAACTATCGCATCTGCATCGAATACGTGGTTAATCCAGAAGTATGTTGCTAGATACTGGTGAGTTAATGGTATTGAAGTGTCGTGGTATATTAGCGCTTCACTAGACATGAACGCTTTTGTTGGTTGAGGTATGAAGTTTATGTTTCCCATTTGAACGGTTGGTATTACAAAGAATTGTTCTCCTGTTGTATTATTTGTATAGGTCATAATTTCTCCAGGAGCTTCACCCCAAGTACCTTCAACCTCATCTCTCACTGATTGTGGCACGTAACTATCATTATTATACCATTCAAGGTAATCATCCAATGGTAAAAGGATAGCGTTACCAGATTCAACGACTTTTTCAAGTTCACCTGGAGCCCATGCCCCAACGTTTCTACTTGCGATGAATAAGTCGTAAAATTCATCCCCATCAGGAATCGTACCGTTTCCAATGTCATATCCTTCTGCTTGCATTTCTTCAAGTATTAATGTGAAACTCGAACCAATGTCAAGATATGTAGAACCAATACTTTCTTTTCCACCTTCGTGGTTCCAGTATAATATAGTGATTTTTTTATCAGAATTATTAGTTCTTCCAAGTTCTGCCTGCCCTATTGCACGGTCACATAACCATTCAACCTGTTCTTGAATAGGTTCGTATAGCACCAGATCAGAATCGGAGGTTTCATTTCTTCCTGCAATAAAAATGTAATCAATACATCCATCAATTTCAGGCATTGTTACTGACATTGCAAGAGACAGTGGGTCAACACCGTGAGTACTGTTGTAATATTCATCCACGGTCGTAAATGAATCTAATATTCCTTTTAAAACAGGAACATTGTAGTATTTTAGATATTCTACACCCTCTTCTTGAGGGTTGCCCAAAGAAAACTTAGGTAAGGAGATTATGGCATCAACGAGTACTTCGCCATCCTTTGTTAAGTAATCCACATCTGCCCTACAAACTTCGTTAGTTGTATATATTACATTACATCCTTGCGATTCGAGGTATCTAATTATTGCATCGTCTGTAGCGAACTGTGCTTTCTGTGATTCTATTTCATAGGTAATAATACCTATTGTAGGTGCTGATTCGTTGTATCCGTGATCTTTATACCATTCTAGGTATTCCGTACTGTCAGCAAATATCCTTGGAAAAGCATCAGGGTGATATATACCGTCAATAGGTATTGCAGGATCTGCTACTGGCGCATATTCAATATATTGGTTTTCAACTTCTGCTCCAACGTAACGAACAAAGTTTTCCATGTTGGTAGTTCCATCATTCTCAACATATTGATACAACACGTTATTAACACTCAAATTGAGGGTGTTTCGTGAATCTTCAGGTGATGCAACAAAACATATGTCCATTCCATAATTATCTCTTGCATCTGCAAATACAGGTTCCAAAGAACTGATGTCACTAGCCATATAGAGTATTATTATATCCTGGTCAGATGCATCTGTAATGTTTGCTACTGCTTCCTCACTAGTCATCATCCTTACATTAAAATTATCTGTAATTATCTTTCTTTCTTCGATAACTTGATTAAGATAATAGATTTTACCTGCGCTATCTATAAATGTAATATTTACCTTTTCTTTTAATATTTCAGGTTCAGAAAGTACTTCATCAGTCCACAAACCTGAGAATTTTTGTCCCATGAGTTTAATCATGTTTTCAAGATTCTCTTCTCCCCCTTGAACCCAGTATCTTTCGATATCTGTAGATTCATTGGAACGAAGATCCACGTTTGATATTGAAACGTTTGGTGATAAATTATATCCAATAACTTTTGCGCCACCTTTTTTAGCGGAAAGTAAGCTAAAAAGCCAATCATCTATCAATGATTCGTTTTGTGACTCTATAAAGATCATTCCATAATCTGAAAAATCAAATCCTTCAGGTACTGGATTATCTTTTGTAAATACTGTAATATTTAAGTCGTCTGCAATAGTTTCATCCAAAATCGCACTATTTAATGCATCTTGGTTAATTTCACTGCCCAAAACAAATACATACTTGTAAGGGTCGACTTTTCCACCAGTAGTTGTTACGGTTTCAACAAATCCTGGTGCACCTGCTGCCAAGTAGACAAGAAGATTTTCTGCGTTTTCTACGCCTTCTTCATCGGTCCCCATGTTCTGGAAGTAATCACATACAGTATCGTTTCTGTTTCCGTCTGAAACGTAATCAAAATAGCTAAAACCGTCAAGACTTGAAGTCATTGGTCTTAAACAGTAAAGTTCTGCCCCATTC
>NZ_JACDUL010000003.1:254871-425263 GCF_013760955.1 Methanococcus maripaludis
TCAAGGAATCCTGACTCTGTTGCATTTAATACGTCACTTGTAAGGGCTGAATAATCAGCTGTTAAGTAATCGATAAACGTGTACTCTATAAGGTCGCGGTAGTCGTTAGACTCGCTTGCCAGTTCAAGAGCTTCGTTTGGGGTGTAGCAGATGTAAGTTACCCTAACTTTACCATCGTCTCCAGCATCTGCTGAAACTGCTGTAAGAGATGATAAAAGCAGCACGCTCATTATTATCAAAAATATATTTTTAAACCGCATTCGTTCACCTGAATTTAGTAAATAGGCCTGATTAATTTTTTAAAGGGGTTTTTAATGTTTAGTCGATGTTCTTAATTTTGAAATCGTTAAAACCAGTATTTTGCCTAAAAAATCAATATTAACGTTATTTTAGGGTTTTCGTTATTGAAAACAGATTTATTATAATTATTTGCTTAATTGGATTTTATTGAACAGTTAATTACCTGATCACCCAAAACTCCCGATTTGTCCTACCTCCAATATATTTTAATTTAAATTTTTTTGTAAAAATACAAATAAAATTGAATAAATAGTAATATATATGATTTTCTAGCTAAACTTATGATTTATAAATTAATGTTGAACAGACTTCAACGTTTTTTAAAATTTAAAAAAATAGTCCAATAGCTGTTTTTAGATAATTTAAAAACTATTAATTTCTAAATGTAAGATTATTCTCTTAAAAATCCAGTAATTCCTAAAAATCGTTTTTTTTTTGCAATATCGCAAGTATTATTGACGAAAATACATTTTAAAAGTATAATAATATTTTATAATTAATGAAATAATAGTCCTATAAATTAAAGAATAGTATTAATATATACATTATGACATAATATGGCATATGAACATTGCAAAACAGCGAGGGTAAATTAAACGTAGGTTAAAACTAACTTGCATTAAAAATTGGCGTGATTTTGTATTGAAGATGCATACTTCATCAACGTTAATTTACAAAAACATTTTAAAAATTGGTTGTGGTCGACATGGACAAAGGAAAGGAGCATTTTGATGGAATTGAAGATTCGTATGAGAACATGATAATAAAAATAGTCCCTTCATCAGAAGATTTCTTTGGTGCTGTTCTCTCATTTATTCCTGAGGGCAATACCAAAATTCTTGAACTTGGTAGTGGTACTGGGTTTTTAACTACAAGAATTGTTGAATTGAACCCTTCAGCAGAAATAACTTGTATTGACCTTTCAGAAGGCATGTTAGATGTTGCGAGAGGAAAACCTGAACTTTCCGATGTAAAATTTATTAAAGGAGATTTTCGTGAAGCATGGGGCGATGGAAAATTTGACGTGATTTTATCAACTCTTTGCCTACACCACCTTCCAGATGATGACAGAACGGATATTCTTGGCAAAATATACGATTCATTGAATCCAAGAGGGGCATTCATAAATGGAGATGTATTTTTAGGGGAAACTGAGGAAGAAGAGGCTAGAATTCTTTCTTGGTGGCATAAGGCTATGCTTCAAAATAATATGTCTGAAAAAGAGGCAGACTCAATGATAAAAAAGAGAGATGCTAACCACGATTATCTCGATAAAATTTCTGCTTTTACCGAAAAGATGAATTCTACAGGCTATGATGATGTAATGCTAGTTTATAAAAATAGGCTGTATGGAGTCTTTGTTGGACTTAAAAAATAATTTTCTTTTTTTTTGAAATTTTAATGGAAATTTATTTTTTAAAAAATTATAAAAATAGAGATATCAATCGAATACATTCAAACACCAGTTAAAGAAATTATTCAAAACTTGCAATTATTGCACCAAATACACTTGTTAAAATCCATTCTGCATCCGATTTCAAATAAGTTAACGCACTTTTGATGTTTGATTTTTCAATTTTTTCGTTTGAAAGTTCTTTTTCAATTATCCTAACGTTTCTGATAATTTCAAACCTTTTTTCAGGATTTTTATCATTAATTTCATTGTAAACTTCTTTAAAAGGCAGTATTGTAATTAGATGTTCACTACCCATTCCAAAAATAATATCATTATCACAGATTACTGGATTAAATTCAGGAAATTTATTTTTAAAATACTGTGAATTTTCAATAAATGCAATTCCGCTTTTTGATAATTTTACGATATAAAAAATTCCGACAGTAGTTTGAACTCTTGACTTTATTTCAATATATCCTTTTGATTTCAGATTTTTAAATATCAAATCTAATGTGTTATCTTCAGGTTCAATACCCCTAAAATCCTTTCTTTGAAGGCTCGAATTTCCCCTACGATATTCCAAATACATTTTTTCTAAAATAGAATTTTGAAGTTCATTCATATCCATTTTCACACCAAAAAGTTCAAAGTCCCAGATAATAATTATGTCCCAATTATCCTATTTTTAAAAATATATTTAAAAATGTTGATTTTGTCCCAATTAAAAAGTCTAGAATTTAACAACAAAACCATATTTGAAATCTTAGTATCATCATTATTCGATTAAATCGCAAATAAGATATATTGTAGCTAGAATATGTCAAAAATAATATATTGTTGGGGCGAAGGATTAAAATGAACATTGAATCTCGAATAAAAAGATATTTTAGAAAAGATATATCATATATGCTGTTTAACGTTCTTTTAGTAATGTTTTTAGCATTCATTATATTGGCGACACTTCAATTATTTGTATTTAGAAATCCGTTTTTAAATGAACTATCTCACGACATTTATGTGTTATTGGGCTTTTTCATGTTTGTTTCGATAATTGGGATTGCAATTTTGGAAATTATATTTTAAAGATCAAGCCTGTTTTAAATTTCTTTTTTTTTGAATTTTACCATATTCACGATAGTTTCTAGATTTTAAATTTTACGATGTAAAAAAATAGATTAAAAAACGGATACCCTACACAAATTAAATTGAAAAATTTTTCAAATTTTTTTAAAAGATCCTTTGGAATTGAAGTATAATTCCACGATAACTTTCTTAAAATTTATTTTAAAAATGATAATTAAAATTTTTATCAAATACATATTAATTAATTTAATATATAAATTGTAGATTTTTTAAAGTATTATGCACTTTGTGGGCCCTTACCTACAAGTTAATCAGTATTATCGTTCTGTTGTAACTTTTACGGCATAAACTCATCCCAATTACGAAATGTATTTATAAAATATAGTTTTATTTAGTTTAGATCCTGTTTTAGTTATTAAGATATTTATTTTAATAATATCCTTGATATGGTTAAATCCCCATTTATTGCTAAAACAGGATCACTTTTTTTATATCAAATAATTAAGATTTTTTTGTTATCGTATCTACTTTTTGACTTTACAATAAATTTTAATCGAAATTTGATCTTGAATATCTAAACTGTTTTAAACCTTAAAACTATTTAAAAAAGAATTATTTTAAAACGGAATAAAACCAGTGCAGTATATCACTGCACCAGTATTCCATATCTATCCTCGAGAAGTTAAAATCCCCATAATAACAACCCAATTGGAACCGAAGTTCCAATATTTGGTATCTTCTAAGTACTACTAATAACTTACGACTAATGTTGTAAAAACTTCATTACCCCAGAATATATTAAATTTCTTAAAAATATTTTTGGCCCCCAATATATCTTTTTAAAACTTTAAAAACAGTGATGACAATTATGCAGGATATTAAACATAAACAAATTATTTTAATTAGTTTTTTTAATTAAAAATCAAAAAGATATGGGGCAACTTAAAAATAAAAAATGGCATGATATACGACAATGAACATATTACTTGTTAAAAAATTCAAATTAAATATAATACTGTTGAAATTAAACATTAAAAAAGAAAAATTAAAAATCATTTAAGTTCGTTTTTAACCCGACGTATTGGTTTTGATTACCCTAAAAGTTTAAGTAATACTATTTTCAAAAATTATATTACCCGAGGTGGGAAAGATCTTGGGAAACGGGGAGTAATTTTCATCGTTTGTTAAATGGGTGTCATAGACCACGAGAACAGTTCAATTTCTGGGGGGTTGTTGAATTGTTCTAGATCTCTTTTTTCTTTTTTAAAAAGGTAATATACTTATATTTTAACTTTCTTTTTAAGAATAGCCTGTTCGTTCTGAAGTTTTATGTTTAATGTCGATAGCCCACGTTTAATGCCTCTTCAAGTACTCGATAATCTTTCCACTCATTATGATCTCTTTTAAAGCGTTTCAGGTTTTCAAAGAATTCATATTTCAACTCTTCAGATAAGTTGAGTTGTTTTGATATTTTTCCAGCTTGAGTTTTTAATAATTGCATTTTGGAACATTTTGCATTATCGAATACTGACTCGGTCTGCAGGTATCCACAGCATTTGTTTTCTGTATCAACAAAAACTGGCCTTACCTTTCCAGTTATGTATTCTTTATCGTAATGGACCACAGCCTTCAAACACTTTGGACATATTCGAATCATCTAAAACCCCTCACGTAGTTATTGATAGTAATATACTACATGAAAGGTTTTTTATTTGAAATATAAATAATTTGTTCGTTAAATCGTGTATAAGTCTGTAAAAACCGTTTTTAAATTCTTAAAAATAGACTCGATAGATCGGACTCAGGATTTTTGAAAATCGATAGATCGGACTAGTGAAAAACCATCAAAATCGGTGCCATTGGTAAAAATCAGATATAGTTTGAGGAACAATTCCGGGTCCTTTGGATGTAAAATACTGCAAAAAAGCTAAATCTTGTTAAAAACCCACGGTCTTGAAAGAAACCAAAAAAGAGTGCGTTATTTCAAAAAGTGGAGGGAAAGGGATTTGAACCCTCGAACCGCTACCGGATCGGATCTTAAGGAATATTTACCCGATCGGACGCATTATTTTTGAGATTTGTGAAAAATAACAATTTTTTAATCGATATTATCAATTTTTTACAAAACTCGTTTCATTTGTTTTTGAAAACAGGATCGGACTTAGTCCGATACGGTAAGAATGTCCGATCCGGTGATTTTTTGATTTTTCATAAAATTTAATGCTAATTTTAGACGATTAATCTAATTAATGAGAACAATAAGGAAATTAATATATATTTTTAAATCCTACAATAATTGGGTATTTTTTAAAAATTATGGGGTGATACCTTTGAAATTGAAGATTTTAATGGTATGCATGGTAACGCTTTTTGTTTTAAACTCTTGCTGTGCTGAATATTACAATTTAGATTTTTTAATTGACATAAACCACAATGAACCATCGTCCGAGTATGTAGTCTCGGGAGAAGAGGTAGATTTTAATATATTATTCAACACGATAGACAGGACTACCTCGAACGAAATTGAAAATATATGGGCAGATGATCCAGCAGTAACTGCAAATTTAACTAGTGTGCTTTTAATTGCTGCTGCAAATGACCGTTATAGTGAAGGCATGCTTTCATTTGTAAATGGTACATCAAATACAACAGATTTGTTTGATATAACTAATGCCGATATTTCAATGGATTTAGGCGAATTAATGTTGTTATCTCGAAGCTGGGAGGTAGATCCTTTTGAATGGTATTCTGATGATTTAGAAGCATCAGAAATCATTGTAGCGTTAATTAATAGTGAATCGAGTAATTTTAGCGAATCACCAGATTTAGAAGTTGACGAAGATGGAATGGTATATGCCTCAATAGTATTTCAAAATGGAGATGGGGAAAATTCTAATACTTACGGCACCCTTTCCCCAGGTATGGTAATACCATTCCTCGGTCAAGAAATGCTAGTTGTAAAACTCGATAGTGACAATGATCAGGTTGTTTTGGGTAATGAATTATATGAAGGAATTCTGAAAAACAGTACCGAACAGGATATCGGGGAAGGCTATTCTGTTAAAGTATCGAATATATTATTTGAAGAACCTGATTATTACAAGGTTGAAATACAGGTTTTGAAAGACGGAAATGTTATTGACTCAAAATTTGATACTGTGGATGGAAACGGTACCCAGATAAACCTAATTTGTGGGGATATAGGGGTTGTTGTAAACGATGCATTTAGAGATGAAAATGGAACTCGTTATGCACAACTTTTTGTCGCAGAAGATTTGGTTACTTTAGATTTAGGTGAAGAATATTCTGAATATTATGAAGCATGCACTGTTGATCTAATTCCGGGTGTTGGACTTAAATTATCAAACGATACTATTGCCCAAGGTAAAATCGTAGGTATAGCTTTGAAATACGTCGGCAATATAATTAACAATATTAACTCTAATGAAGAATTAGATATTGCAAACTATACAAAATTAGAATTCGACAAAGAAAATGGAGAAATGTCCATCCAATTTGCAATTTCTGATGTTGGAAATCTATCAAACACTTGCAATAATGTTAAGTATGTAATTAACACGACAGGACCCGGAGATGCATACTTTACTAACGGAAACTTTAGTTTTATAAACAATAGTATTTGGCCAGATGAGTCTTTTGACATTTTTAATGGATATTCAAATGCATCTAGCTGGAAATTAAAATTCACTGAGGCAGGAACTTACAAAATAACAGTGGGTTTGGTAAATGCAACAAACACTTCAGATACGTCATGGGTGTTTAGAAATCACAGTTCTGTTTTAATCAAGGTTTTGGATCCCAAATACCCAAACTACGACTTCAAATATGAAATTCCTGAAGAAATTATTTCTGGAAAAGAAACAGAAATTAATTTAACACTTAATGTTACGGGAAAATTGGAATCCAACAGAATTGAAAATATATGGGAAAATAACGGTACGTTTAGTACGGATAATGAATTATTTATAATCGCTACAGGGAATGAGACATATTCTGAAGGATTACTCGGCTTTTTAAGTTCTGAAAATGTAAAAATATCTGAATATGATGTTCAAGATGCATCAATTGGTGATATACATAAAAATTACTGCAATCTTGGAGAAATACCTGGCATGAAAGTTATTGAAAATGCCAACATGTGGAACTGGTACTTTGGATATGATTCATCTGACAGCCAATATACAGGTACAGTTCAGACATTTGAGTCTGTTTCAGCAGTAATCAATACTGATTTAAATACTACTTTTGGTAGTGCTGAAAATCCAGACTTAAAAATAAAAAATAACAGTGCATTTTACACTACACTAGCAGTAAAAAATCAAAAATCTGGAAATACCGTCAATGATTATGTAACTTTAGCCACGGGTACAAAAATTCCGATTCTGGGTAACGAAAAGGTTGTTATTGACGTGAATAGTGATGACAACCAGATAACGTTAGGTTTAGAAGTATTTAAAGGAGTTTTAGAAGAAGGAATGGCTTATGACCTTGGAAATGGATATTTGGTAAACATTACCAATGTTTTGAATGTTACAGGAGGATACAAAGCAGAAATACAGATTTTAAAAGATGGAAGAACTGTTGCATCAAAATTTGATACTGTGGAGGAAGGACATCCATTTAAAATAATTTGTATGGATGTTGGGGTTATTGCAAATACTGCAATAATCGATATAGATGAAAATAAAGGATTTGTAGAATTAGCAATATTGGATAATATTTCTCATGTAGAATTTGGTAAAGAATATTTGCCAGATTGGGAAGCCCGTGGTATCGTGGCCTCCATATCGGGTTTGGAATTTAAGAACAATATTTCAGATAGTAAAATCGTTGGAATGGGTTTAAAATACGTAGGAAACGATGTAGATAATATCAATAATTTCAAAACATTTGAAATTGCAAATTATGCTAGAGTCGATTTTGATGAATATTCTGATAAAATGAGCATTCAATTTGCAATGGACAATAGGTACGAGGATGTTAAATACTTGGTAAGTGCGACAGGGCCTGGAAACGTAAGTTTTACCAACAATAATTTAACTTTTATAAATACTGCGTTATGGCCAGAAAGTTCGTTTAGCGTTCCAAATGTTTACGAAAACGATTTAATGTCCATGACGTGGAAACTGAACTTCAGCAAACCTGGAGATTATAACTTAACATTTAGTTTAGTAAATTCCAAAAATGAAACTATATCAAATATTTCAAAATCCGAAATAATTACTGCAATCACAAAAGAAACTTTTGGAAATGTTTCGATTATCTATCTAACTGATGATATAACAAACACTACAATTATTGAAAATAGTGAATTTAATATTTCAAAAATAGATTTTACCACTAACGATAGCTTGTATTTGCCATTACTTGAAGAATTGGAAAATATCACATTACCTAAAGATACCTTGGAAAAAATGGAAAATTTAACCAATGAAACAGAACTTTTTAACAATATCACTATTACAAGCGAAGAAGATATTTCGTATATCTTGAACTTTACCAATAATACCTTTGTGGAAATACTAAATGAAGGATTTAATGTATCAAACATTACGTACCTGATTGAAAATAATGGTGGTAGCGTAAACGCAAATTTCACATTTAATGCAGTAAATACCTCCGAAAAAGGAATATTAATCGTTAGACTTCCGATTGGAAACTTAACTCTTGATGAAATCATTGTAAATACAGGATCAGAAAACGTTACGTTGGTAGAAAATAATATTTCTAGCACAATTGGTTGGTACAGAATTCCAAGTACTGGAATTTTAGAAATAACTCTTGTAAATGATCCATTGGTTACAGTTAAATTCTCATCTACAATTCCCACAACAACTTCCGGCGGTGGCGGAGGGGGCCTTGGTGGGGGAGCTTTGAATTCAGATGACGAATATACATTTAACTCAGAATCAATTAGAAAAGCCGTAACCAAATCAATAATTGTTTATGGAAACCTCGTGGATAAAGAATATGCACTGAATTTATGGAGTAACATAAGAAGTGGATATAATTATGAACTTATTGGAAACACAGTGATTGTTGGGGGGCCTAAAGCCAATGTTTGCGCCAACAAGTACGATTCAGAATTTGAAATACACATTACAAATGAATTCCCTGGACAAAATAAAGGAATCATTCAAATTAAGGATATCGAAGTAAATTCTGAAAACCTCATAAAAACCTACCAAGTAATCTACATTGCAGGAAGTGATCGATACGGAACAGATGCTGCATTAGAATACTTTAAAACTTTGGAAGAACTTCCTGAAGAACCAATAATTGTTGAATGGACACAAACCGGTCCTGTTATAGCTGAATAATTATCCAAATATAAATATTTCTTTTTTTATTTTTTAGTTGGATTTAAATGTTTTTTGAGTAAAAAAATCATATCTTGTTGTTTTTGATGTTTTTTTAAAAAATTAAAACCAAATTTAAAAAAGTATTTAATGATAAAATAATGATTTATGACTAACACATGAACATGTGTTAGTCAGTTCAAAAATAAAACGTATTTTAAAACCTGTTACTTGCCCATATATGGGGTAATGAACTTGAAACATAATCAATTATTAAATATTTTATAACAGAAAATACATAGATATAGAATAATTAAAAATAATTCAAGTGGTAAATATGTTTAAAACAGTTCAAAAAATAAAGATCCCAAGAGATCATAAAGTAACGATAGAACTTCCAAAATTCTTAAAAGAAAATGAAGAAATAGAGATAGTTATTACTGCAAATCCATCTGAATTAACATTGTCTCAGAAATTAGAATTAATGAAAATGGCAGCCAAGGATAAAATGTATTTAAAAGATATTTCAGAAATTAACGAAGATTTTAGATATGTTGATTCAGTAGGTTGGTAATTTGTTTGATAGATGGAATATTTACTGGATAGATTTAGAACCAGTGATTGGTTCTGAACAAGGCAAAAAAAGACCCTCAATTATAATAAGTAGAACTGAATTAAACGAAATATTACCTGTTTTAAACATAATTCCTATAACCACCCATAAAAATGGAAGAATTATTTATCCAAATGAAACTTTGGTTCCAATTGAGGATACAGGACTTAAAAATGAATCCATTGCACTGTGTCACCAGATACGAACTGTTGACAAAAGTCGCATTAATAATAAAATAGGGACTATAACAAATCCAATCATTCAGAACAGTATTTTAGAATCTTTGAAATTTCAGTTAGAACTCGATTCAATAGAATAAAATTTTCTTTTTTTTTAGACCACTATATTCTTTAAATTTAAAAATATGACATATCTTGTTGTTTTTGATGCTTTATAAAAAAATTTAAAACTAAATTTGAAAAGGTATTATGTGTAAATAAATATTCCCATGTAAATATAAAACTTGAAAAGGATACTATGAACGTTAAGAGAACTTACAGCATTGATGAAACAGTAGTTAAAAAATTTTCGGAATATTGTGACGAAAGGGGGCTCAACATGGGTAAACAGATTGAAACCTTCATGAAATATGTTGTCGAAGGATCCGAAGTTAGGCCAAAATACCTTGAAAAATTAGAAGAAATTCGAAAAGGAGAGTTTATTCCAGTTAAGGATTTTGCCAAACACTATGGGTTAAAATAATGACTTACTAATCTCTAAAAAAGCCGATAAAAAAAATAAAAAAGCATTCTTGTGATAAAAAAATTTATAGAAACTGTAAATAAAAAAGTAAGCGAAATTCTGGAAAATCCCGAACACTACAAGCCACTACGTGGTGATATGCAGTGATCAAGACGAGCCAATGTTCAATCATCTTATGCCATAGTTTACGAAATTGATGGAAATACTGTAAGATTATTGGATATTGAACAACATGATAAGGTTTACTTAATTTTAACAATATTTGAATTATTAATTAAAAATATTTAAAAATTTTAAATTTTTGCTGTTTTTTTAAAATCAAACTATATTTAATCTATTTTCGGAAATTCGATTAATTGATCGATTTTAATTTCATTTCATTATTCATAATGAATTAATTTAAAACTGTTGATCTGACAGAATACAAAAAAATTGTTGAGTAATACATTTATTAAACTAGCAGATCGGTTTTTTTTAGATTTTTAAAAGAAAATCATGGAGAAATCAATCAATTAAAAGACATTAATGAAGTACACATTCAAGAATTCTTAAACTTTAAAGCTGATGTGTGTACAACTGAAACTCTTTACAATTATCGTGCAAGATTTAAAAAAATTGCACTTTGCGTAAATCATGCATTCCAATCATGTGCAATGAAGGTTTCAAATGTGGTAATTCCCCAATCTTTGGTTGGAAAATCAAAGAGGGATATCACGATGACAGAAGAACATGCTGAACTTTTGTTAAATTACTGTAAAAACAGTACTGCAAAGGCTGCGATTGGGGTTAGATTTGCTTTGATGTTTGGACTGCGTGTTTCCGAAGTTACCAAAATCATGGCCAAAGATATTGATTTTGAAAAAAGGACTTTGCATATTCATCGAAGTAAAGGTGGACTCAGTAGAGACATTCCAATTGCAGAATTGCATTTGAAATTTTTAAAAGAAATCAAGAATCAATTTGATGAAAATCAGAGACTCTGCCCTTTAAAGAATGATTCGGTCAACAAATTCATATATCGGGTTTTCGAGTTTCACGGAATAAATGACTACAAAGATGCAAAAACGTCTGTTCACGCCATTCGGAAATTGTGGGCACAGAAATTGTACAATAAATTACGCCATGAAGGAAAAACAATAAAACAGGCATGTGAAGAAGTATCAGTTCAGTTGGGTCACGGAAAAGATAGAAAAGATGTATTCAACAGATATATATCAAATATATGGTAAAATATGGCATATCGTGTCGAATAAGATAACTAAACCGGATCGGACTAATGAAATCCTTTAATTCAAAAATAGAGCCCGATTTGGGCATATTTTTTTAACGACCAAAAAAAAGTCCGATCCGGTATCTCCGGAAATCGCTAGTCCGATGGTAAATTTTTGAAAAAATTGACATAACAGACGATGTAACATCGAGATAGAAATAAACTGACAATAAAAAACGACATATATCAAAAAAGACGTTCGTTTTGAAGTTGATTTTAAAAAAAGTGGAGGGAAAGGGATTTGAACCCTCGAACCGCTACCGGATCGGATCTTAAGTCCGACGCCTTTGACCAGGCTTGGCAATCCCTCCAATGAGACATATTGCTTGCATCTATACCTATAGATATCTAATATATATACTTTTCCTTTTTGAAAAATTTAAAATTAAAAAATTTAGTAGAAATTATTCTCCAAAATTTCATCGAATTTGTACTCAAAGTCGTTTGAAAGATACATTCTGAGTTCTTCTGGAGTAATTAACGTACTTTCATAATTTTGGTAGTCATCCATCACAATTCTCGGACATGCACAGATCACGTATGCGTCGACTTTGTAAATTAAATAGCTCTGTGATAAGTTGTTTAAAACTATTGGAATGTATTCAATGTTATTCTTCTTTAAAAGTTCAATTACATTTTCAAATGACTTTAACCTGCACTGTCCTTTTTTGGTCGATAAAACCACGCCAATTTTTTTAGGTGGATTTAATAATAACTTTGAAACTCGCCCGATCCTCAATTTTATCAGTTTTTTTATCTCTTGGTCACTTATTTCAGAAATCTTCCTTGTAACCGGATTATAAATTTTAACAGTTTTTTTAAGTTTATAAGCCATCATTAAGGGGTGAAATATTCCAGTTCCAACAAAAAGGACGTTTTCTGCATTTTCAACCGGAGCCTTGCATCCCAAAATTACAACGGGATTGAACTTTGAAAGCGCTTTTTTAAATTGAATAGTTGTCGTAACGGTCGGATTTTCCATTTCTTTAACGATATTTTCAACATCTTCTAAAAAATACTCGTTTTCTTTAAAATAAGCGTGAACGAATACTACGGGAATTTCTGAATGAACGTATGAAAGTTCTTCATGCCCGTAATGGATAATTAAATCTATTCCTAAAATTTTAACTTCTTCATCGCACAGATCACACGCACCAAAACAGGTTTCGCCCCATATCATGAGTTCTGCATCAACTTTCGTTTTTAAAAATTCTATTTCCTTTTCAACTGCCCTTTTAAGTCCTTCAGGTGCTTGAAATAATACTTTTCTCGCATTTCTTGTTTTTATCTCGTTTAAGACCCTATCTGTCTCTAAATCCCACATAATACCACTTCGAATATTTATTTAAATAATCACTACATACTAATACAGATGATTCAATACTATTTAATTAAAGTTATAAAAGTGATATTATGACCCAGATGACTGACGCAAAATCCGGAATAATTACCGAAGAGATGAAGTTCGTAGCAAATGAAGAGGGAATGGATGTTGAAACACTCAAAAACCTGATTGCGAAAGGATACGTCGTAATTCCAAAAAACGTAAACAGAAACACGAAACCAGTTGGAATTGGCGATAATTTAAGAACTAAAGTTAATGTAAATCTTGGAACTTCTCCAGATTTTGTAGATATCGCTTGCGAACTTAAAAAAGTTGAAATTTCAAATAAATACGGTGCTGATGCAATTATGGACTTAAGTACCGGCGGAAATCTTCCAGAAATCAGAAAAGAGATTATTAAAAACACGAATCTTCCAATCGGAACCGTTCCAATATATGAAGTCGGTGTTGATGCAAAACAAAAGTACGGAAGAGTCATCGATATGGACGAGGATTTAATATTTAACGTGATTGAACGGCAGGCAAAAGAAGGTGTTGATTTCATGACACTTCACTGCGGAATTACAAAACAGACTGTTAACGCATTGAATAACGATCCAAGGAAAATGGGCGTAGTAAGTAGGGGCGGCGCATTTTTAACCGCATACATCATGTACCACGACAGAGAAAACCCGCTTTACAAAGAATTTGATTACTTGCTCGAACTTTTAAAAGAACATGACGTAACTTTGAGCCTCGGGGATGGAATGAGACCTGGATGCTTACAGGACAATACGGATAGAGCCCAAATCCAGGAATTAATTACGTTAGGAGAACTAGTGGACAAATGTAGGGAACAAGGAGTTCAGGTAATGGTTGAAGGACCGGGACACGTCCCATACAACAACATCGAAGCAAACATGAAAATTCAAAAAACAGTGTGTAAAAATGCGCCATTCTACGTTTTAGGCCCGATTGTAACAGATTTAGCACCTGGATACGACCATATCACGGCAGCAATTGGTGGAACTCTTGCAGCAGTTAGTGGGGCAAATTTCCTCTGCTACGTAACTCCTGCTGAACACGTAAGGCTCATGAAAGAAGACGACGTGAAAGAAGGATTAATCGCATCAAAAATTGCTGCACAAGCTGCAGACGTTGCAAAAGGACATTCAATCGCATGGAAACTTGAAAAAGAAATGGCTGATGCAAGAATAAAACACGACTGGGATAGGCAGTTTGAAATCGCGCTTGATAGCGATAAACCAAGAAAAATGAGAGAAGAAATTCCTTCAAAAGATGAAAAAGCATGCAGTGTCTGTGGAGACTACTGCGCCCTTTTAATGGTCGAAGAACTTGGAAAAAGATAAAATATAACTGATTTTTTAATTTTTATTAACTTTTAATTAAAATTTTAAAATTTACAAAAATAGATAAAAAAATTATTCTTTTACTGTTCTTAAAATATCTTCAAATGGGATTTTACCTTCCCTTATCAATTCTATTTTGCCGTCAATCACTTTTACGATCGTAGACTGAACTTTGTATTTGCATGGGCCGGTATCAATTATTAAATCAACTTTTTCTTTTATTATAGAATCAACTTCCTCAAGAGATGCTGGGGCAGTTTTTCCACTGATATTTGCACTTGTCGTTGTTAATGGAACAATTGCAATCTTTCTTATAACATCGTTATCAGGAATCCTAACTCCGACATCATTTTTTCCCAAAATATCAGGAATTATATCTTTTTTCTTTAAAATAACGGTAATTGGACCAGGCATGAATTTTTCGATTATTTTTTTTGCGGGTTTATCAACATAAACGTAATTTTCAATCTGGTCTTTTTCACCGAGACTTATCGAAATTGGCTTATTTGGATCCCTTTCTTTTATTGAATAGATTTTTTCAATTGCCTTTTTATCTAAAGCATTTGTAGAAAGGCCGTAAAGTGTATCAGTCCCACAAAGAATAATTTTTCCATCCAATATCATTTTTCTTGCAGATTCTATTTCATCATTACAATTTTTGAGATTACTTTCCGAAATCTCGAAAGTTTTCATAAATATCCCTTTTTTTACATTACCGCATTTTCAAGTGCAGATTTACAAAAACATGTTCTTTCATCAAATTCATAATTAATAAAGTCGTCAACAACATTTAAAATCTTTTCTTCCATTTCTTTTAAAGTTTCTAACACTTCATCGACTGTTAAAACATTTTTAGAAATTCCTGCCGCATAATTTGAAACATTGCAGACTGAAGTGTAGCACATTTCCATTTCTCTTGCCAAAACTACTTCTGGATACGCTGTCATTCCAACAACGTGCCCCCAATTTTTATAAATTTGAATTTCTGTTTTTGTTTCAAATCTCGGGCCTTCAGTACAAACGTAAACTCCCTCATCAAACTTGTAATCTCTTTTTTTGAGAATTTCTTTTGTAACTTCTTTTAATTCTGGGCAGTATGGCTCAGTTACATCAATGTGAACGACTTTTCCATCGTCTCCATCGTAAAATGTACCTTTTCTTGCTTTTGTAAATTCTAAAAAGTCGTTTGGAATTAAAAAGTCCCCTGGAACCACTTCTTCACGAAGGGATCCAACTGAACTTAATGCTAAGATCCTTTCAACGCCAAGTGTCTTTAAAGCGCAGATATTTGCACGATAATTTATTTTATGTGGTGGAGTGTTGTGTTCAGCCCCGTGTCTAAAAAGTAATACAACATCACTTTCTTTATCGATTAAAACTTTAGATTTTCCGTATTTTGTATCAATTATTCTTTCTTCGCCCTTGTTTAATATCGAAGAAATTCCTGTTCCGCCAATGATGCCAATCAAATAATCACCCAAATATACCAAATATTTATGCGATAAAATAAAATTATTAGATAATATTTTTGAATAAATACTAACGGTTTCAAATTATATATAGTGACGGTGACACTTTTGGAAATTTTTGGGAATGTCGTAAGCGGACTTGGAGAAGGTAGGTTTTTTGTTGGATTAACCCCGTACAAAAATAAATTTAAAGAATTAACTGGATTTACTCCGTTTGAAGGAACCTTGAATGTAAAATTAAAGCATAATTTCAATTTAGATGAATTTAATCCAATAGAATTTGATGGATTTGAAATCGACGGGAAAAAATACTTTGGCGGAAAGGTACTTTTAGTAAAACTATTTGATAAATCTGGGCATTCGATAAATTGCGCAATTGTTGCTCCAAAAAAGACCGATCACTCCAAAAAGACGTTAGAACTTATTGCACCAGTTCATTTAAGAAAATTTTTATCATTGAATAATTCCGATGTTGTAAAAATCGTAATTTAAAATTAATACATCAATTTTGCTCTTTTTTTATTTTTATTTTTAAATCCCAAATCCGTATCCTAACAGATATATAGTCTTAAAAACAGATTGGTAAAAACTTAAAAATAATAGAGTGATAATGTGACTACAGATTTAAAAAATGCGAGAAATTCAGAAATAAAAATATCTGGAGATGAAAAAATCAGTAACGTCGAAAAAGCAATTGATGCTCTAAAAAGTGGAAAAATAGTATTACTTTACGATAGCGATGACAGAGAAGGAGAAACCGACATGGTTGTAGCGTCTGAGTTCGTCACCCCCGAACACATTCGCGAAATGAGAAAAAATGCAGGAGGCTTGATCTGCACCTGTCTTCATTCAGAGTTCTGTGATAAACTCGGTATTCCATTCATGGTTGACATTTTAGATGTTGCAGCTGAAAAATTCCCAGTTTTAAAAGAATTATATCCAAATGACATTCCATACGATGAAAAATCAACATTTGCACTTTATGCAAATCACAGAAAAACATTCACCGGAATTACAGATAACGACAGAGCATTAACTGTTAAAAAAATAACAGAACTCTGCAGTGAAGAAAGATTTAACGATTTTGGAAAAGAATTCAGATGCCCTGGCCACGTTGCATTTTTAAGAGCTACAAAAGGACTCGTTAAAAACAGGCAAGGACATACAGAAATGACTGTTGCACTTGCAGAAATGGCCGGACTAACCCCAATCACGACCATTTGTGAAATGATGGGCGATAACGGAAAAGCAATGTCAAAAGACCTAGTTAAAAAGTATGCTGAAGAAAACAACCTCGTTACAATAAACGGTCAAGAATTAATTGAATACTACCTCAATGAATTTTCAAAAGAATAATTTATTTTTTAAATTCAACTGAATTTACCTTCTTTTTTTAAAATTTACCCAATAATTGCTTTTTTTTAGGAATTTTCTTTGATATATTTAGCGTATTTATTAATTCATGGATATAGATAAATACCCCTAAAAATAAATTTATTATCGTCAACAAAAACCAGAGGGGGAATATGGAATTTATTTTACCATCAAATATGAGATCTGGGGCCATGCATTTTAAAATGAAGCATACTGTGCAGGCTAAAAAGAATAAAACTAAAATTAGAGAACTTTTCAGTAAAGCAGACGCTTATAGGGAACTTTACCACGTCGCAATTTCAAAAATTGAAGAAAGAGAAAATAAAGCTAAAAAAGGTAGAAAAGCTAAAAAAAGTAAAAAATAACTATTCATTGCTTTTTAAATATATTATTTCTTTTTTAAATTTACTTTTTTAAATGTGTTTTTAATGTTATCAATTTCGTGACATGTTTTTTATAGTTTAAATATGCTATAACTTTGTAGATTCAATTTAATTATGGGGATAATCATGACAGTCAAAGTAGGCATTGCAGACACGACATTTGCACGGGTCGACATGGCATCTGCTGCAATTAAAAAACTAAACGAAATGACTTCCAGTATTAAAATAATAAGGTACACTGTTCCGGGAATGAAAGACCTTCCTGTTGCATGTAAAAAATTGATGGAAGAACAGGGCTGTGAAATTACAATGGCCCTTGGAATGCCGGGTGGAAAGGATAAAGACAAAGTCTGTGCCCATGAAGCTTCCCAGGGATTGATGATGGCCCAATTACTTACTAATAAACATATTATTGAAGTTTTTGTTCATGAAGATGAGGCAAAAGATGGAAAAGAATTAGACTGGCTTGCAAAAAGAAGGGCTGAAGAACATGCTGAAAACGTATACTACATGCTTTTTAAACCGGAATTTTTGCAAAAAAGTGCGGGTAAAGGTTTGAGACAGGGCTTTGAGGATGCAGGAGCTGCAAGAAAATAAATTACTTTTTTCCTAATTCTTAACTTTAAAATATTTTAAAAATTCAGGATTTATGTTATTTATTTAAACCTTGAATTCATCTAGTTTTATTATATTCTATTCACGTTTATCGACAGAAAAAATTTATACACTAGATTATTGTTATTATCCTTAATTTACTACGAGGGATGTATTCATGCAAACGATTAATGCTGAAAACAACGGAAAAATATACAGAATAGAGATTGATACAAAAGAAAAAAGTTCTGAAGCAAAATCGATTGAAAAAAAGCTATTCGAACTTGGATTCAATGTATCCGTAGACGTGAACAAGGTCTACACAATAAACTACGATTTTTCAATTGCAGATGTTGAAAAAATTGCAAATTCACTTCACAATCCTGTAACGGAAACCTCAAGAATAAATGTTCCATTTAACAATAAATTCGACTGGGCACTTGAACTTGGATTTTTACCAGGAGTTACCGATAACGTTGCAAACACGACCACTGAAATCATTAACGATCTTTTAAAAATCGATATTGGACTCAGCAAGGTATTTTCATCAAAAATAATATATTTAAACGGAAATTTAGCAAAACACGACGTTGAAAAAATTGCAGAAGAGCTTATCAACATTTTAATCGAGAGATATCACATTAAAACTTATGATAATTACGTTAAAGACTGCGGAATGGATTACATTATCCCAAAAGTAAATTTAACGTCTGAACCAAAAGTTATTGAAATTAATTTAAATGTAAGCGACGATGAATTAATCGAAATCGGTAAAAAAGGGATATTGGATCCAGAAACTGGCGAAAGACGAGGCCCTCTTGCACTTGACCTCGATTACATTACCGCAATAAAAGAATACTATCAAAAAGAAGGCAGAAATCCAACAGACATTGAATTAGAAGCACTCGCTCAGACATGGTCAGAACACTGTAAACATACTATTTTTGCATCACAAATTGATGATATCGAAGAAGGAATCTTTAAAAAATACATAAGAAATGCTACATACGAAATAAGAAAAGAACTCGGCGAAAAAGACTTCTGTATTTCCGTATTTTCAGATAATTCCGGTGGAATCATATTTGACGATGAATGGATGGTGACTGATAAGGCAGAAACCCACAACAGCCCTTCAGCACTTGACCCATTTGGTGGTGCAATTACCGGAATTGTTGGAGTTAACAGGGATACTGTTGGTTTTGGTCTTGGAGCACTCCCTGTTGCAAATAAATACGGATTCTGCGTTGGAAGGCCCGAAGATACAGAAATAATTTACAGGGGACAAAACAAAACAAATCCATCACTACTCCCAAGAAGAATACTTGATGGAATCGTTCACGGAGTAAATGTTGGAGGAAACCAATCAGGAATTCCAACCCCTAACGGATTCGTCTACTTTGATGATACTTACAAGGGAAAACCTCTCGTATTCGTTGGAACTATCGGTTTAATTCCAAGAAAACTTCCAGACGGAAGATTAAGCCACGAAAAAGCGGCTGAAAACGGAGATAACGTCGTAGTTATTGGTGGAAGAGTTGGAAAAGATGGAATTCACGGTGCAACGTTCTCCTCAGAAGCCATGGATGAAGGAAGCCCTGCAACAGCAGTTCAAATTGGAGACCCGATTACCCAGAAAAAACTCTCGGATGCAGTTGTTAAAGAAGCTAGAGATAAAGGACTCTACAACAGCATTACTGATAACGGTGCTGGTGGAATTTCCTGTTCGGTTGCGGAAATGGCTGAAGAATGTGGCGGTTTTGTTGTAGAACTCGAAAAAGTTCCTTTGAAATACCCTGGACTCGAACCTTGGGAAATCTGGATAAGTGAATCACAGGAAAGAGTTACACTATCCGTTCCAGACGATAAATTAGAAGAATTCATGGATTTAATGAAAATAAGGGGCGTTGAAGCTGTTGTAATTGGTAAATTTAACAATACCGATAGAGCCGTTGTAAATTACAATGGAAAGACCATTATGGATTTAAATATGGACTTTTTACACAACGGGCTTCCAAAAAGAAAATTAATAACAAAACCTTACCCTTACAAAACAGACGAACCAGAAATTGCTGTTGAAAACCAGTTAAAAACTTTTGAAACAGTACTTGGAAACCACAACAATTGCAGTTTTGAATACATTTCAAAACAATACGACCACGAAGTGCAAAATAATTCGGTAATAAAACCACTTCAAGGAAAAGGAAGAGTAAATGGAACTGCTTCAGTTGTAAGGCCCCTTTTAAGTAGTAAAAAAGGACTCGTAATGAGCCAGTCGCTTTTCCCAAGATTGAGCGAAATTAGCTGCTATGACATGGCTGCATGTGCAATGGATACCGCAATTCGAAACTGTGTTGCAGTTGGCGGAAATATCGACCATATCGCGATAATGGACAACTTCTGCTGGTGCAGTTCAGATGAGCCTGAAAGGTTATACCAGTTAAAAGATGCTGCAAAATCATGCTACGATTACGCAAAAACATACTTAACCCCATTAATTTCTGGAAAAGACAGTATGTTTAACGATTTCAAAGGATTTGACGAAAATAATAATCCAATTAAAATCTCGGTGCACCCTACTTTGATGATGTCTGCCCTTGGTGTAATCGATAACGTGGAAAATACAAATTCAATGGATTTAAAATTAAAAGACGATTTAATTTACGTTATTGGAGAAACTAAAGACGAATGCGGGGGAAGTGAATTCTACCATGCATTTAATGAAGTTGGTGGAAAATCTCCGAAAGTCGATGCAAAATCTGCAAGAAAATTGTACAAAAAAATGTACGAATTAAGCCAGAATGGAATACTTAGCTCCTGTGCATCAGTCGCTGCAGGGGGACTTGTAATTACGCTTGCAAAAATGGCAATTTCAGGTATGCTTGGAATAGAAGCTGATTTATCAAAAACACCAAATGAAAATCTTGAATTTGAAAAAATCATGTATTCAGAAACACAATCAAGATTTATAGTTACTATTGCTCCTGAAAATGAAAAAGAATTTGAAAATTTAATGAAAGAATTCAAAATCGGAAAAATAGGTAAAGTTACTGAAAAAGAATTCATAATCAAGAATAATGAAGATATTGTGATAACTTCAAGCCTTGAAAACATGGACGAAGTATACAGAAGGAGATTTGAGGAGTTCTAGGTGATAAAAGTGGTTCCAAAAGTACTTGTGATGTCGGGATACGGCATAAATTGTGAAACAGAAACCGCCCACACATTCCAAAAAGCGGGTGCAAAAACGGACATTGTCCACATTAACGATTTAATCGCTGGAAAAAAGAAAATGGCAGATTACGAAATAATCATGTTTCCGGGCGGGTTCTCATACGGAGACGATACCGGATCAGGTAACGCATTTGCAAACAAAATTAAAAACAACTTATTTGACGATTTAAAAGAATTTATTAATTCTGGAAAATTGATTTTGGGAATATGTAATGGCTTTCAGGTAATGACCAATCTGGGATTATTTGCACTTCCTTCAACCGATTACGGGGAAAGAATTAGTGCCCTTGAAGCAAACACAAACAACAGGTACGAATGCAGGTGGGTGCATATTAAAGAAAACGAATCCATTTGTGTATTTACAAAAGGAATCGATATAATACACGTCCCAATTGCCCATGGGGAAGGCCGATTTTACTGCGATGAAAAAACCTACCTTGAATTAAAAGAAAATAAACAGATTGTATTTACTTACTGCGATTCTGAAGGAAATCCTGCTAACAAAGAGTACCCATTAAATCCAAACGGTGCTTACTACGATATTGCAGGAATCTGTGATAAATCTGGAAGAATCATGGGTTTAATGCCGCACCCTGAAAGGTCACTTTACTCAATAAGTGAACCAGAATATCAACTTAAAAAAGAAATTGCTAAAAGAAATGGAGAAATCATTCCAGAATTTATTGAAAGCAATATTCAAATCTTTAAAAATGCGGTTGAATACTTCAACAAATAATTAAAAACCAGTTTTTTACCCCACTACTCTTTTTAAACATTTTTCAGTAGATTAATTTGAAATTTTAACTTTTTTAGAAATTTATAAATAATTTCGCCCACATATTTTAAATTTATAACTAAAAGGGGGATTTCATGGAAAACTGGAAGTTAAGCCATTCTACAAAATGCTACAGTTGTGGAAAAGTTGCAGATCAAATTATTGAAATTTATCCAAATCAGGCGTTAGTCAGATGCAGTAATTGTAATGCTACAAGATACTACGTAATTAAAAAAGCAGATATTGAAGACGAAAGTCTGTTAAAAGAAGAATTAAGCGTTAAAAGAAAATACGATAACTGGGTACTGCAAAAAGATATAGATTGTGCCCGATGCGGCGAGTTTGGACCTCAAGATATTTTAATTACTGAAAATGGAATATATGTCAGATGTAGAAATTGTGGATTTACGAGATACTACCGATACCACATTCACGACCCTGCTGGGGGAGAATAATTCGAATAAATTAATAATATATAACCGAAATCTATATATAGAACCTCAAATGATTATTAAGTTTAATTAATAAAAAATATCAACATTTATCGAATTATACTTGCGAGGTGTGTATATGGTAGACTTAGTAGTTGCAGAAGCCTATCAGGGAGATGTAGGTAAAGGAATTGTAAGAATTGATCCATTAACAATGGAAAAATTGTCGATAAAAGCCGGAGATGCAATAGAAATTGCAGGAAAGGAAAAAACTTACGCGACTGTCTGGAGAGGTTACCTTGAAGACCAAGGTAAAGGTATCATACGAATGGACGGCCTTTTGAGACAGAATACTAAAGCAGGTATTGGGGATAAGGTAAAAATTACTGTAGTGGAAGTAAAAGAAGCTAAAAAGGTAACTTTAGCTCCAATGCAAGCGGTAAGATTCAGCACAGGATTTGAAAGTTATGTTGGGAGCAGGCTTACAGATCAGGTTGTAGATAAGGGTTCAAGGGTAGTCATTGCAGTACTTGGAACTGCATTTCCATTCATTGTAACAGGTACCAATCCAAAAGGACCGGTAAAAATTAACGAATACACTCAAATTGAGTTAAAAACTGAACCTGTTACAGAATTAAAAGAAACCAAAGTTCCAAATGTCACATACGAAGACATTGGTGGTTTAAAAGAAGAAGTCAAAAAAATCAGGGAAATGGTAGAACTTCCAATGAGACATCCTGAATTATTTGAGAAACTAGGTATTGAACCTCCAAAAGGAGTTTTACTTGCAGGACCTCCAGGAACAGGTAAAACATTGCTTGCAAAAGCTGTTGCAAATGAAGCAGGTGCTAATTTCTACACGATCAATGGTCCTGAACTTATGAGTAAATACGTCGGTGAAACCGAAGAAAATTTAAGAAAAATATTTGAAGAAGCGGAAGAAAACTCGCCTTCAATTATATTCATTGACGAAATTGATGCAGTTGCTCCAAAAAGGGATGAAGCAAGCGGTGAAGTTGAAAGAAGAATGGTTGCTCAGCTCCTGACATTGCTTGACGGTCTAGAAGGTAGAGGTCAGGTCGTAATTCTTGCAGCTACAAACAGACCTGATTCAATCGATATGGCGTTAAGAAGACCTGGAAGGCTTGACAGGGAACTCACAATTGGAATTCCTGACAGACATGCACGAAACGAAATTTTACAGATACATACAAGAAATATGCCACTTCAACCAGATTATGAGAAAGATGAAGTAATTCCCCTATTAAATGAACTTATCGGGGAATTTGACAGAAGTAAAATTGAAAATATAGTTAAATTGGTTGAAAAAGTACCTTCAGACGAAGAAATTAAAAAACTCCCTGAAAATATTGAAAAAATACCTTCTGGAGAACAGATCGAAAAAATACTCAAAGATGAAGATATAGAAGATAAAGTAAAAGTAAGATTAAACCAGATGATGGTAAAAGAACTTGCAGACAAGACCCATGGATTTGCAGGTGCTGATCTGGCTGCTCTTTCAAAAGAAGCTGCTATGAAAACTTTGAGAAGATTGCTTCCTAATCTCGATCTCGAAAAAGAAGAAATTCCGCGAGAAGTACTCGATAATATTAAAGTAACTAAAAGCGACTTCATGGGCGGTTTAAAAGAAGTAGAACCTTCAGCATTAAGAGAAGTATTGGTAGAAGTTCCAAATATCAAATGGAGTGATGTTGGTGGACTTGAAGACATTAAACAGGACTTAAAAGAAGCTGTTGAATGGCCAATTAAAAACAGGGAAATGTTTGAAAGAATGGGAATAAGGCCTCCAAAAGGAGTATTACTCTTTGGTCCCCCAGGAACTGGTAAAACACTCCTTGCAAAAGCTGTTGCAAACGAAAGTGAAGCAAATTTCATCAGCGTAAAAGGTCCTGAAATATTCAGCAAATGGGTTGGAGAAAGCGAGAAAGCGATCCGTGAAATCTTTAGAAAAGCACGACAGGCTGCACCAACAGTCATTTTCTTTGACGAAATTGACTCCATAGCTCCAAAAAGAGGAATGAGCTTTGGCGGTAGCGGAGTTAGCGAAAAAGTTGTAAACCAGCTTTTAACTGAACTCGATGGTCTTGAAGAACCAAAAGACGTTGTAATTATTGCTGCAACAAACCGACCAAACCTATTAGATCCTGCACTTTTAAGGCCTGGAAGACTCGATAGGATTGTTTTGGTATCCATTCCTGATGAAAATGCAAGATTTGAAATATTTAAAGTTCACACAAAAGGAATGCCTACTGGAAAAGACGTGGATCTCCAAAAACTTGCAAGAGAAACTAATGGATACACAGGTGCAGACATCGAAGCATTATGTAGAGAAGCTGCAATGATTGCACTAAGAGAAGACATCAATTCAAAACATGTTGAATTAAGGCATTTTGAAGCAGCGTTCAAAAGAATTGCTCCTTCGGTAAAAGATGAAGACATGGAAGAGTATAGGGACCTTGCAAAAGAGTATGGAAGAACTACAGGAGTATCTGAAATTGAAACTTCTGAAAATACTGAATAACAAAGATAAAAAAATAAACAAATATTAATTAATTTTTTTATTCTACTATTTTTGAAATAATTTGGTTAACCTGTTTAAAATATTCTGGGCGAATTGCATAGTCAGAATAAATCCTGTTCCATCCTTCCCCTGCAGAGATATTATCCCTTAAATCACTTAACTGATAAACCAATATTCCTGATTCGTTTTTCCATACTGTAAATTTAATATAGTTTTCCTCATAAGGGGCTTCAAATTCACGGTATTTATATTTTTTAAGAAGATTTACGGTCTTTAGTTCTTCTTCAGAAAGGTTTAATTTTGAAATTTCTTTTTCAAGTATCCTAAATATTAAAATAGAGTATAAACAAAATTTTATATACTTATAGGGGTCGTTTACCTTGAAAGAGTCTTTTTCTAGCCCTAAAAGCTTTTCTTCATATTTTTTGATCATTGATGAAATTGAACTATTTTCTGAAAACGTATCTACAAAATATGAGCTATTGTTAAATTCCATTTTTGCCACCTGAAGTCTTAATGACGTAATATCTCAGTTTCATATATTATAGTTATGCTAAAGCCAAAATTAAACGAAAAATCAACTAAACTACCAATATATCCATATAAATTTATATATTTGTTTAAATATATTTTGTAGCATGTCAAAACTCAAAATAATACGGGATCCAATCCACAAAGATATCAAACTTAATGAAGAAGAGATTTCAATAGTTGATATGCCCGAAATTCAGAGATTGAGAAATATTAAGCAGACCGGACTTACTTGCTTAGTATATCCTAGTGCAAACCATACTCGTTTTGAGCATTCTATAGGTACAATGCACGTTGCAGGTGAAATTGCCAAAAATTTAGAAAATATTGATAAAAATCTAACCAAAATCGTTGCATTACTGCATGATATTGGCCACCCTCCTTTTTCACATACTTTAGAAGTTGCAGGATATGAACATGAAGAATTTACTAAAGAAAAAATAAAAAAAATGAGTTTTGAGAACTATACTTCAAAAGATGTTTTGGATGTCTATTCATCAAAGGGTTTAGAAGGTTCTTTGATTCACGGGGATGTTGATGCTGACAGAATGGATTATTTGGTAAGAGATAGCCACCACACCGGGGTAGCTTATGGTTCAATCGATATTCCACGACTTATACGAAGTATTGTAGTTCTTGAAGATACTAATAAACTCGGAATCATTGAAAAAGGAAGAACTACTGTAGAATCACTCCTTACTGCACGATATCAGATGTATCCAACTGTTTATATGCATCCCGCATCCAGAATTTCAGAAACTATGATAAAAAATGCAACGATCGATGCAATAAAAGATGACGTCTTCAAACTAAGCGATTTATCGGTAATGGATGATATTGATCTTATATGCACACTAAGGCAATCTGAAGGCCCTGCAAATGAAATGATGAAGAGATTGGATAAGAGAGATTTATTTAAAAGCATTTCCATTCAACGGTACAATGAATTGTCCCCCGAAGAGAGATGGAATTTAATAAATCTGTCTGAAAACGAAATGGGCCTCATTGAAAACGAAATGACCGAATATTTTGAATCGAGAATCTTTTTAGATATTCCAAAACCTCCTAAAATGGCCGAACATAGAATCACTGTCATGATGGGGGACAGAAAACAAAGACTCGATGAAATATCCCCTCTTGCAGAGAGTCTAAAAGAAGCTTACAAGAAATCTTGGAGTATTATGGTCTATTCAGAACCCGAATCTGCAAAAAAACTATCTGAATTAATAAAAGAGAAGGAAAAATTCTTATTTGAGTTTATCGGTGACGAACCAATTGCTAATTCAATTTTAGATGTTTTAAACGAACAGGGGACCGTTCAAGGAGTTACAAAACTAGCAGGTCTCCTGAAAAAAAGTCCAAACGATGTAGAATTCCATTCTGAACTTCAAAAATTGATATTCTGCGGATTAGTTGACAAAAAAGTTGAACCCGTACGCGGAACATATAGATACGATTACACTGCGGTTTCCATAGATATTTAACACAGTTTCGAGCGGTAAACTACCAAAGTATTGTCTTTAAATTCATAATTTTTAATATCGACCATTTCCAAATTAACATATTTTTTCAAATATATTCCAACATCTCCTGCGATCGTAATTTTAACTCCTTTTTTAAGATATTGGTTTATTAACTCTGCCAGTTTTTCGATGTTTATTTCTTCGCAGGTGCATCCAAAGTCCCCACCAACAATTACCATTCCATTCTCAAACAAACTTAAAAAATCAGATATCGCATAATCTATTGCTTTTAAATCGAGCCCAGGATTTATATTTTTTACAATTGTATATTCTTCCTTTTTTTCCACATTCATCCGGTTTTCGATTTTAAATTTTTTAAGGCTGTTTTTTATTTTCTCAAAACTTAAAAAATTTGAACACAATTCAATTGCAAAAATTGAATTTTCTATAAAGTGACTTCCAAGAATAGATTCATTGAATTCGAAGTCATTTTTCAAATAATTAAATTTTAAAGGGTATTTTGAAATTATATTTGCATTTTTAACGACTTTTAAATTTTTATGATTCACATCGAAAATATTAATCACATCGTCGTTAATAATTGCGATTTTGGAATTTTTTAGAGAATCTATTTTTATAGAAGCACTTCTCATCCCTCTCGCAATTTTGTAGTTTTCCAAAATATTTGTTAAAATAGAATATTTTGAAGAAACAATCCCGAGTGAAATTTCAAATATAAAAAAGTCGTAAATTTGAAGTTTTCTTTCATCACTTAAATTATTTAATATATTCAGCACAGTTATCGGAGTAATCGATCCATCATTACTATTGTGACAGTAAACAGTATATTCTTCAGACAATATATGTTTTAAAAGTTCAGTGGTTGTAGTTTTTCCCTTAACTCCTGTTACAGTTATCATTTTTTCGATAACTCCTGGATACTTTTTAGAAATGATTTCAGAAACTGCATCGTGAAACGTTTTAAATTCAACATCGATAGGACAGTGCACTGGTGCTATAACTTCTGTATAATTTGAAAAATCCGGCATTTCTTTTTTTGAAATTATTTTAAATTTTGATAAAATATTTTTATTACACTCTTTAAATTTTTCATCTCGCTCCAATTTTCCATAGATATCCCAAATTACCGGATTTTTCCCGGATTTTTCATATTCTACTGCAAGATCCAAAGCACCGTGATTAATATCGATGATTAACATTTATTCACCAGAAAATTGTTTTTGTTACATTTTTAAATCATTAATTAATATTTCTTGGGAATTATCCGAGGGATAGTTTTGAGTATTACAGAAATTTTCGAATTAATTGTTAATTTATACAGTTTATTATTTGAACAGGTTTTCGGGCATTGTGGTGTATATTATCCGTTATTTGTGAGTGGAATTGTTTCCATATCTGTTTTTTTCATTTTTAGGGGTCCAAATAAAAGTATTATTGCGTTGATAATAACTGCCTTGATTATTATGGCATTTTCAGTAACCCCTTATGCATGCAAACTTGTTGCACTCGTTCTTGTGGCCGTTTTTTCAGTATTTTTTTTATAGTGTTGGTCAGATCGGTACGATAATTTATTAAGATATTTGATAGATAAATTCTTTATAAAGCAGGTAACAGGCAATTGTAACAGAAAATATGTTCGAAGACATTATCATCCACATTATTGTTATCTGAATCTTTGCAGCTTCTAAAGGGTCAGTCCCTGCAAGAAGCATTCCAACCATTGCCCCAGGAATGAATATAAGTCCAACTGCCCTTGTAGAGTTTAAATGCGGTGTCAGTGCCGCCCGAACTGCTTTTTTAACAAAACTATGTACCGATTGTTTTTCAGTTGCCCCAAGTGCAAGATAACCCCAAAGTACATCTTTTTCGGATTTTAAATCACTCAAAAATCTTTCAAGCCCTATTGACATTGCATTTGTAGAACCCCCAATAACCATGCCCATTAAAGGAATTAAGTAACGTACTTCGAATAATATTGTTTTTGACAGGGTTAAGATAGTCAAAGCTATAATCGCAATGGTAAGATTCGATAAAAATGCTGTGAATACAATTTTTCTGTTTTTTTCTTTTGTTACGTTTCTTTTGACCATGAACGCTGAAACTGATATCATAAATAGTATCATAATTCCCGCATAATAAATTCCTAGATCAAATACGATAACGATGATATATCCCAAAATAAAAAGCTGAACCAGTGCCAAAAGTTCTGCGACAAATATTTCTTTTCCGATACCGAGTTTTTCCTTAAATATCAATATTAAAGAAAGTAACACAAATGAAAAGGAAATTAAAAGAGATTCAAACACTTTTTATCATCTTTTAGCTTTTTTTGTATTTTATAAGGCACTCTGCAATTCTTTTATCAACATCGATTCCAAGAGATCGAAAACCAATTGTACCCGGAGCAGTGTTTACTTCGACAATATAGTATTCACCCTCTTTAGGCAGGATATCGATTCCCATAATATAACCATTCATGCACTCAGAACACTTTAATGCCATTTCTTCAAGTTCTGAGGATACGTTTAAAGGCTCAATTCGACCACCAATATGAAGATTGGTTATGAAGTTATCGCTAACTCTTCGATAACCCCCGATAACATCCCCGTCAATTACGAGTATTCTCATATCTTTATATGTGTCCCCTTCTTTAAAATCCACATACTCCTGAATCAGTTTGTTCTCCCAGATTGCATTTCTTGAAAGTTTCTTTAACTCAGAATCTGAATTTACACGATCCACTTTCGTCCCACATTTTGAAAAGGAATTTTTTAATACAACAGGATAATCCATTTTAGTCGTGTTTAAAAAGTGTTTTCCGTCCTCGTAATCACGAACCAGTGCAGTTTTTGGCGTTTTTAGTCCGTTTTTACTAAGTATTTTTGCTGCTTTAAATTTATCTGATGAATTGTAAATTGTTTCAAGCGGGTTTATGAAATAGTGCCCTTCTGATTCCAGATTTTTTAGAACCTGCCATGAAAAAAGGGTCAACCTATCCAAATAATCCCCAATACCGCATCTTGAGTGTATCAGGTCTGTTTCAATATTAAATTCAGTATCAATCAATAAATTATCGCTAGAAAGCAGTAATACATCACATTTTTCGCCCAAATCTTCAATAGCTTTTTTAATGGAGTTTACTGTAGAGCCTCCTTCTACACAGGCAATCGTTATCATTATTCACCCAATATTAACGTTTAAATGAATGAGTATATCATTGAAGCTAGTATCACCAGCCATACAAATATACTTATCGAGTTTAAATTTCTTTCACTGATTATCCATCCAACCAAATTTGCGAGTTTTGAAACTAACCAGTTATTCTTTCTAAAGTCCCTTATTGTATCAGGTAATGCCATCCAGATGTGATATCCATCGAGAGGGGCTGCTGGAAGTAAATTGAAAAATCCTAAAAGCATGTTTAATAGTGAAGTCCAGTAAAGCGTTTGAAGTACATATAATACGGTTTTTGAAGGTTCTGAAACTATCCCCATTTTTCCTTCTTCTGATGTATTTATAAAATACGAATTTACTTCGTTATTTCTTAAAACGACCAATTTGACAGTTTGTTTTGGTTCTATATCACTTACTGCATTGTAAAAATCATTTAAAGAATTAACCGTTTTTCCATTTATAGAATAAATTACATCGCCTTCAAAGATTATTCCATAAGCTGGAGCATCTTCTAAAACTTCAGTTATCGTTAAGTTTGAATTCATTCCTGTAAAATAGGGCATTGCAAAAAGTACGAGGAAAAACACAAGTACATTTGAAATCGGGCCTGCTGCTGCAATTGCACCTCTGATTTTAGGTTTTGAATCCTTAAATTCTTCGCCGAGTTCTACAAATGCACCCATAGGAATTCCCAAAGCCATTAAAAGTCCAGAACTCTTTATCTTCTGCCCAAATGATGCTGCAACAATCCCATGTGAGAGCTCGTGAATTGTAACTCCAATAATTATTGCCAAAATTCCTGGAATCCATGGAATTGTACTTCCAAATAAAAATATAATCGGTTTAGCAGCTTCTTTTTCAACAGTTCCATCAAAAAGTCCAACAGTGGATAGAATAAATGCATAAAATGTGTAAATACTTATTACAACACATACGGGAATTGAAAGATATGCAAGTTTCTGCCATATTTTGTATTTTCCAAGTTTTTTTATCGTATTCATTCCAATTTGTGTTCTTAAAATACCAAAAATTCCCAGGTATGTTTTTAAATCTAAATTAATTCTCAATTTATCTTTATTATAATTTGTAATATACAGAACTGTCCAAAATATTAAAAAAAACAACAGTACTGCGGTTGACGTAAGTTCCATTTTTTCTTCACCGTTTGTAATTATCAGAGTTACAAATAAAAATGTTTCAAAAGTACTTAACTTTTTATATTATATATAATACAATATATCTTAAGATATATTTTGTGATACAATGAAGCATGGTAAAAAAGTAAAGGAACTAATAAAAATTTTGATACTAAAATTTCTTGAAAAAGAACCCCTTCATGGTTACCTTTTGATTTCGAAAATCGGAGAAATCACGGGAATTTCAGTTAGCCCGAGCATGGTTTACCCGATATTATCCAATCTAAAAACTAATGGCCTTATTGAAGTTGAAAAAACAGAAGATAGGGGTAAAAAAATCTACAGATTAACTGAAA
Organism: Methanococcus maripaludis; assembly: GCF_013760955.1. Lineage (NCBI taxonomy): Archaea > Methanobacteriati > Methanobacteriota > Methanococci > Methanococcales > Methanococcaceae > Methanococcus > Methanococcus maripaludis. Next base: position 286,730 of record NZ_JACDUL010000003.1, read on the forward strand.
CAGGTTATTCATTTTTAGAAAAAAACCGTGAAAAAGTAGATTACTGCATGAAAAAATCTGAAGCGCTTTACTATTTCCACAATGGCGGCGGAAGTGAACTTAAAAAAGCGGTTCATTTGGCTTTTGAAGAATTTATTGATATGGATGAAGAAAAAAGGAAAAAAATAGGCGAGATAATGCAAAAATGCGCAAAAGATATTCGTTATCTAATTGAATACGGGGATGAATAACATGTATGCAATCGAAGTAAAAAATCTGGTAAAAAAATTTGATACGAATACTGCAGTAAATAATGTCTCGTTTAATGTTAAAAAAGGAGAAATTTTCGCATTTTTGGGTCCAAACGGTGCTGGAAAAAGCACCACAATAAACATGCTCACAACACTACTTAGATCAACATCGGGCAGTGCATTGATTTCAGGATTTGATGCGTCTAAAGATCCTAAAAAAGTTAGAAAAACCATAGGAATTGTTTTTCAAGATTCTACCCTCGATAATCAATTAACAGCTTATGAGAATCTCTATATTCATGGAAAAATATATGGATATAAAGGAGAGGACTTAAAAAAGAGGATTGATGAATTATTATACTTCGTAGAGCTTTTGGAAGTTAAAGACACGGTTGTAAAAAATTTCAGTGGGGGAATGGTTCGAAGACTTGAAATTGCAAGGTCACTAATTCACGAACCCGAAGTTTTATTTTTGGATGAACCTACAATCGGACTTGACCCTCAAACCAGGTCACATATCTGGGAGTATATCCAAAAGATGCAGAAAAAAAATAATATGACCATATTTTTAACTACCCACTATATGGATGAAGCAGAGCTTTTGGCCGATAAAGTTGCAATAATCGATAACGGAAAAATTATTGCCGAAGGAACTGTAAACGAGCTTAAAAAAATCGTTGGACATGATTGCATTTCTATAAAATTTGAAGAAATTCCAAAAGACTTGGATTCGAAAAAGTGTGAACTTAAAGAAGATGGCAGAGTACATTATTACACTGAAAATGCAGATTCTGAAATTCCAAAAATATTCGAATTCGCACAGGAACATGGCCTGAAAATTCAGGAAATAAGCTATAAAAAGCCAAATTTAAATGACGTCTTTATAAAATTAACTGGAAGAGAAATAAGGGCTGAACGGGAAAACTCAAAAATAAGTATGCGTCCTCTAATGATGATGGGAAGGAGAGGATTTTAAATGAAAACCACCAAAGGTGTTCAAAACCTACTTGGAGACCCTAAAAAAGCCATTGTAAAAATCTCGATACCCATGGTTATTGCAATGTCTTTTCAGTCGTTATACAACATAATCGATGCAATATGGGTTGCAGGACTTGGATCTGACGCTCTTGCAGCAATTGGATTATTCTTTCCATTCTCGTTCGCATTGATAGCGATTTCAAACGGTGTAGGAATTGGTGGAAGTTCCGCAATTTCAAGACGAATTGGACAGAATAATAAGAGCGCAGCAGATAATATTGCGGTTCATTCCGTCGTACTTGGAATAATTCTTGGAATTTTATTAATTAGCTTTATTCCATTTTTGGGGACCATTTTTTCAGTTATCGGAGCATCTGGAATCACAGTTACAATGGCAGTTGAATATTCCACAATTTTATTCGGCGGTGCTGTTGTACTGCTCTTTACAAATATTGCAAATGCAATTTTGAGAGGAGAAGGAGACACTAAAAGAGCCATGTATGCAATAATTCTTGGATCAGTTTTGAATATCGTCCTAGATCCGATTTTTATATATGTATTGAATATGGGCATTGCAGGTGCCGCATGGGCCACATTGCTTTCCATGTTAATTACAAGCCTTTTATTTGTATACTGGCTTTTCGTAAAAAAAGATACGTTTGTGAATATTCATTTTAAGGATTTTAAAATGAATTTGAACATTATAAAAGAAATATTCTCAATAGGAATTCCTGCTTCCGTTTCACAGCTTACGATGGCTTTTTCAATGTTTTTATTGACTGCAATTGTAGCAAAAGCTGGTGGAAACGATGGAATTGCAGTTTTCTCCACCGGCTGGAGAATAGTGTCCACAGGGGTCATTCCTATGGTGGGATTTGCAGCAGGAGTTACTGCGGTAACTGGAGCAGCGTATGGCTCTGCAAATCCTGAAAAACTGGAAATTTCATACAAATATGCTATAAAAATGGGAATTCTCATTGAATTGGTGGTTGCAGCGTTAATTTTATTATTTGAAAATCAGATTGCTTATTTATTTACCTACTCGGAAACTTCAGTGCATATTTTGGGAGATTTGCTCGTATTTTTAAAATACATGTTTGTATTCTACCCGACAATGCCGCTTGCAGTGCTTACTGCTGCAATGTTTCAGGGCGTTTCAAAGGGAAAAAATTCATTGTTTATTTCATTCCTAAGAACGATAATCCTGCAAGTTCCAATGGCATACCTCTTTGGAGTAGTATTTAACCAGGGGCTAACAGGCGTCTGGTTTGGAATGATTTTAGGGCACGTTATTGCAGTATCCATTGCATTTTTACTTGGACTATACACAATAAAACAATTAAAAACAACATTAACACCAGAAACTGTAAAATTTAGATAAGTGATTGATATGGACGCATTTTCAGCTATGCTTTACAGACAACTTAGGAGATTTACCCGTGCAAGATCCAGGGTAATTGGATCCTTATTAAACCCGCTAGTTTGGCTAGTTTTCTTTGGAATCGGATGGAGCAGGGCCTTTAATTTCCCTGCAGCAAGAGAAATATTTGGTGGAGTTGACTACTTGACGTATTTGATTCCAGGAGTAGTTTCAATGACAGTATTTAGCGGAAGCTTCATTAGCGGTGTTACTGTTATATGGGATAAACAGTTTGGATTTTTAAAAGAAACGTTAGTTGCCCCAACTTCGAGAAGCGAAGCAATTTTAGGTAGAATTATGGGGGACTCCCTTACAGCACTCGTTCAAGGTGTTTTAATAATGGTACTGAGCCTTTTTTTAGTATCATTAAACCCGTATGGAATGATTCCGGTGGTTTTTACAAGTTTTGTTCTAGCCACAGCATTTGCGAGTGTTGGAATGACCCTTGGATTAAAAATAAACAGCCAAGAAGGTTTTCATTTGATATTTGGTCTTTTAATGCAACCGTTGATATTTTTGAGCGGTGCATTTTATCCGATAGATGCAATGCCGATTTGGATGAAAACTCTGGCATACTTAAATCCACTAACATATGCTGTTGATTCTGCAAGATATTTTCTGGCAGGTTTTTCGAGATTTCCAATTATGCTAGATGTCTCGATTTTAGTGATTCTCAGCATTTCTCTCGTAATTATAGCCATGTATACGTTTGAAAAGGCAGTTATCGAATAATTTCTATTTAAAACGTAAGTTATATATGGCTGTAAAGTAAAATAATCCTAAATATTAAAAATGAATTCAAAAATATTACAGGTGCATATTATGGAAGCATTGGTTTTGGTAGGTCACGGTAGCAGACTCCCACACTCAAAAAACGTTGTTACAGAAGTTGCTGAAAAAATAAAAGCAAGAAATATTTACGACATTGTAGAAGTAGGTATGATGGAATTCAACGAACCTACAATCCCTGAAGCGATAAAGAAAGTAATTGATGCAGGCGCTAAAAAAGTAATCGTAACCCCGGTATTTTTAGCTCCAGGAAACCATACTGAAAGAGATATTCCAAAAATACTTGGAATTTATGAAGGAGACGATGATTGTGGACATCACCACCATCACGACCACGATTGCGAACACCATCACCACCATCACGACACTGAAAAGGTAGATATTCCAGAAGGTGTTGAATTAGTTTACAGAAAACCGATGGGTGCAGATGATAGAATTATAGATATAGTCCTCGATAGAGCTAACGGACTTTAATTTAAATTTTTTTAATTTTAAAAAAATAAAAAAAGTATTTTATTTAATTACGCTACGATTACTTCTTCTTTTTCTTCAGATTTAGATTCTGTGTAGAGTTTGTGTGCAATCTCTTTTAAAACTTCGAGTCCTTTTGCTTCAGTTCTCAATAATTCAAGGTTTGCGATAACTTTGTCGCCGAATTTTTCTTTTACGAGCTCAAGTCTTTTTTCCTGTAAGCTTCTTCTTGCCCTACAGAAGTCACATTCCACATCTTCAGGGATTATCTGGTTTACGATAACTGAATCTACAGGTATTTTAAACTTGTTCAAAGCTTGCATTGCCCTTTCACTTTCTAAAATACTCATTTCTTCAGGAATTACAACAAGTCTGAATGCTGTTCTATCAGGATTTGCAAGAATTCCTCTTGCTTTTGTAATTCTCTCTTTCATTACTTCCATTTCTTCCAAGGCTTTATCGTAGTCTACATCTTCGCCTTTACCGCCAAATGGCATGACTTTTTTCATCATGTTCATGAAACCGCTCATCTGTTTTTTGAACTTGATCATTTTGGTCATGTATTTGTCCATAATTTCTGGAAGACCCAAGAATCTTAACGTGTGTCCAGTTGGTGCGGTATCGAATACAACTATGTCAAATTCGTCGCTGTCCATGTATTTTAAAAATACATCAAATGCTGCGCTTTCGTCAGTTCCAGGAGATAATGAAGCCATTTCAAGTTGATCTTCAAGCATTCCGCCCATCATTGGATTTTCATCCATCTGTGATTTTAATTTTTCTTTGTATTCAGACATTGCAACTTCCGGGTCAATTTCTACAACATAGAGGTTTTCCATGCCGTTTACTTTTGTTGGTTCGTGACCAAATGACTGTTCGAAGCTGTCTCTTAATGAGTGAGCAGGGTCTGTTGAAACTACAACTGTTTTCATGCCTTGTTCTGCACAGTAAATACCTGTAGCGGCACTCATTGTAGTTTTTCCAACTCCACCTTTTCCACCAAACATGATGTACTTGGTTCCGTTTTCTTTTTCAAGTTTTTTAGCGGTAATTCCTTTTAATGATTCCTTTAATTTAGATAATACCAAAATATCACCTTACTGATAATCTAAGATACTTAGTAGTTACACGTTTTTATAGGTTTTTAATTAACACGGTTCATTTTTAAGTCGACTAATTAATTCTTCAACATCTACGAGTGTTGAAATACATCCATCCTTCATTAAAAGTTGTCCCTGAATAGGTATATTCTTTCTCGAAAGTGAATTCATTCCATGAAACATGTCGTTATGGCATGCTACTGCAAAAACTCCGTCTGGCCTTTTCTCTTTTAAAACTCTCTTTAAAAAAGTAGAACCTGGAACCACGTAAGTTTTGTAGCCATTTTCTTCAGCAACTTTTATTATTCTTCCAATTGGACATTTTCCACAGAATATGCACTCTACCCCATCAGGACCGAGTTTTCCAGGGCATTTTAAGTCCCTCAAACAGTGTGGAAGGATTAAAACTTTATTTTTTGATTTTTTAAATTCTTCGCAGTAGTACTTGTTATAAAAGTCACTCGCAACTTTGTAAAATGTATCTTCCGTTCCAATTATTAGAAACATTCTTAATAGAATGGAATAAAAGTTATTTGTAATATACAATGATAATTTAGGAAAAAGGATTTTATTCTTCTTTAAAAGATAATATCCGAGAATAATTGCAGTTAACAATAAAAGAATTGCTAAAACAATTAATATTGATGAAATTATCCCCAAATACTCAAAAATCCACATACTACTAATATCCATTTTATCACGGTGAACTAAATGAAAATTTCAATTTCTTTTGATTTTTTTGATAGCGATGAAAACCCAAAAACAGTTGATTTTAGCGATTATTGCGTTATTGTAATCGATGTTTTAAGGGCCTCTACTACCATTTGTACACTACTTGAGTTATGTGACAAGATATATATAACAGACAGTCTCGAAAAAGCCGAAAAAATAGAAAATTCTATTAAAATAGGTGAAAGAAACGCTCAAAAAATTGAAGGATTCGATTTTGGAAATTCTCCTGTTGAATTAATTGTGAATAAAAATTTAATAAAAGAGCATGCAAATAACGGGGGAAATATTGTATTAACTACAACAAACGGAACGAGAGTTCTTGAAAGTATCGTTTCAAACCACGTCCTGATAGGTTCAATTACAAACGCAGAAGCAGTTGCTAAAAAAGCCTACAAAATTGCAAAAGAAAATAAAAAAGGAATAATGCTTGTTCCAGCACACAGAAAAGGAAATTTCGCAGTTGAAGATTTTATCGGGGCCGGAATTATTGCAAATTATCTTTTTAAAGAATACGATGAAGAAATTCCCAATGAAAAATTTGAAGAATTGATTCCTGCAAGATCTTTGACTAAATCTGACTGGGTAAGAAAGATATTTGAGTCAAATTCCGGAGAAAACTTGAAAAAATTAGGTTACTTTGAAGATTTAATATTCTGCACTTCGAAAAACAGCCAGAACTCCGTTGGAATTTTTGATAAAAAATCTGGAACCGTTTTACCTATCTAATTTAGAAAATAATATATAATTAAACTTGAGTTTTTATATTAATAATCTTATAATTGAAGGATTATTTTTAATTTAATTGTTTAATTTCGTCAGAGTTTGGTAATTTAAGATTAAATCGGATAAAAAAGATGGGGGAGAGCAAATTGATCTGGTCCAAAGAAGAAACACTGGATAGAAATGAAATCAAAAAAATACAGCTTGAAAGATTGAAAGAATCTGTAAAAAAGGCTTATGAAAATGTCCCACTATATAAGGAAAAATTTGACAGTATTGGATTAAAACCGGAAGATATAAACACGTTAGATGACCTTAAAAAGATTCCTTTTACGGTAAAAGATGATTTCAGAGCTAATTATCCTTTTGGAATGTTTGCAGTTCCAAAAAAAGAAGTTGTGAGAATCCATGCGTCATCGGGAACCACGGGAAAACCAACTGTTGTAGGGTACACTAGAAAAGATCTCAATACCTGGGCAGAACTAATTTCTAGAGTTGTAAGTGCTGCAGGAGTAACTGATGAAGATACTGCTCAAGTTGCATTTGGTTATGGACTTTTTACAGGGGGATTTGGGCTACATTACGGTCTTGAAAACGTTGGAGCTTCTGTAATTCCAATTTCAAGCGGAAATACTGAAAAACAGTTAATGCTTATGAAAGACTTCGAAACAACAGTTTTGATCTGCACTCCATCATACGCCCTTTATATTGCAGAAGTTGCACAGAAAATGGGAATTGACCCTAAAAAAGACTTGAAAGTAAAAATAGGTCTTTTCGGTGGAGAAGCGTGCTCTGAATCTGCAAGAGCGGAGATTGAATCAAAATGGGGAATGTTGGCCACACAAAACTACGGTATGAGTGAATTAATGGGTCCAGGGGTTTCTGGAGAATGCAAATTCAAATGTGGAATGCACATTTCTGAAGACCACTTTATTGCAGAGATAATCGATCCAAAAACCGGTGAAGTGTTACCTGAAGGCAAAGTTGGAGAACTCGTCATTACAACACTTACAAAAGAAGCTCTTCCAGTTCTTAGATACAGAACAAAAGACATGACGAGCCTCACTTACGAAAAATGTGAATGCGGAAGAACCACCGCAAGAATGTTAAAAATGAAAGGAAGAAGCGACGACATGTTAATCATTCGAGGAGTAAATGTATTTCCAACACAGATTGAAAGTGTTTTAGAAGGAATCGAAGAAATCGGACCACACTATGAAATAATTGTTACTAAAAACGGGCACCTTGATCAGATGACGATCAACATTGAACTTGCGGATGGAAAATTCCTCGAAAAATTCAGCTGCCTTGAGCAGATCAGTAAAAAAGTAGATCACAAATTAAAAACAGTACTTGGTTTAAGCTCTAAAATAAATATAGTCCAGCCTAGAACCCTTGAAAGGTTTGAAGGTAAAGCAAAACGTGTAAAAGACTTAAGAAACTTCGATTAAATTCAATTATTTTTTTAATTTTAAATTTGATGAAAAAAAGAAGATATTTTAATTATTTTTTAAGGTTTTTTCTTCTCCAGTGTCTCATTTTTGGGTGCTGTTTAACGCTTCCTTTTGTTCTTGCAATAGCAAACATAGGAACTCTTCTGTTCTGTTTTAAAGCTTTTGCAAGTCTGATTTTTTTACCCAAAGGTTTGTTGCCTGCCATCTTTTCACCTCTGAACTTATCGTTTTAAACCAATAACTCTTGATTGAATATGTTTTGGGAAGTATTCAAGCGGATCGATTCCTCTTTGCCGTATTAACTCCCTTATTTCGGTTTCATAATCTGATTTCAAAAGTTCTTCACTTTCTTTTTCAGAAATTATGAAGTAATTGTTAACTAGATTTCTTAAAGTTTTGTGACCAAATCCCATTAAAGGAGTCACGTACTGAATATTTTTCCTCATTTCAAGGCTCTGGATCTCAGAGTGATCGAGTCTTGGAACACGATCATCTCTTCTTGTACCATCTGCAATCACATCGTATTTCTCGGAAATTATTTCGAGAACCTGCTTGTGCACAAACTGAATCCCGTTTCCAGGATATCCATCCTTTAAAATCATGTCAACAGATTTTTCGATTAATTCCTTATCCAATGACTCAACTTTATGAGAATAGCCAATTATCTTGGCAGTTTCTTCTGCATGACGGTATGAATCCAAAACTCCGAAATTAACGGTTACTAATTGAATTTCATAGCCCAGATTATGCAAAATTATGGCAGAAAGGGAACTATCTTTTCCACCGCTGAATAAAACGTGAGCTTTCATATGAATCAATTATCTTCTCATTATTGTGATTTCTTTCTTAGCAGGTTTGTTCATCTCGTATATTCTATCGAGAAGGCCCTTAAAGTACTCGTCAGTGAGTGGAATTGGAAGTTTTCCTGCCTGTGCGAGTTGTATTAACTGCATTTCAACCTGTTCTGCAAACTGAGGTTTTGCAAGTTTTATTCTTGCTAATCTCGATCTTGCGTCTTCAGAAAGAATCTGCCTGAGAATTTTTTGTTTTTGCATTTCGTATTGCATTTGCTGCTCTTGCGCTTGTCTCTGAGCTTCAGGATCATTTGCTGCCCCTTGCTCTTGAGCTTTTGCTTGCATTTCCTGCAATCTTCTTTGCCTTATTTCTTCCGGGTTCATGAAACCCCCTCTAATAAAATTAAATTATTGTGCTACTGAATCAGCTACTTCTTTTGCAGTGTTGTCTACTAAAGATTGGCCTTTTGGTGCAATGATTCTTCCACCATTTTCAGCTTTAGCGAGTAAGTCTTTAGCTTCTAAAGCTTGGAAAGCTGTTCTGATAATGTTTCCACTACCTTTAACGAATTTTTCAGGAGCGCATCCTCTGTTTTTTCTTCCACCGTATACGCTTCTTAATCTTTCAACACCAACAGGGCCGTTGATGTATACTTTCCTTAATATTGCAGCACATCTTACGTACCACCAGTCTTCGTTGTCAGGTCTTCTTTCTTTGTGAGCCCCTGTTTTAACGAAGCTTGTCCATTCAGGCTCTTCTACGCCCATTTCTTTCAATTTTTCAGCTAACTTTGCGATTAAATCGTTTGCTGGTACATCGTAAACGGTTACCATGTAAACACCTCTAATAATAACGTTCAGTTCATCCTTTTGTAACTCATATTCGGATAATCTGGACAATTAACGGATTCATTAAAACAATATTTAAAAATCCTTAAGACCGAGCAATCTTATTATAATAATCGTATCCCATATATATTACTTTCCCCGATTTTCAGCAATATAAATAAGAGTAAAAAAAGAGTAAAAAATGAAAAAAAGGTTAAAATATCATCCTTTATTAAAATAATCCTTTATCGTTTAAGGAGTGTTTTTTTAGACCGCATTTCTTCAAATTCTTCAACATACTTTTCTTTCTTTGTTTTCTTTGTTGAATACTTTTTCCATCCTTCTTTTGGCTTGAAAATAGTAATAACATTTCCAACTACGCTAATAATTTCTGCACCGGTTTCTTTAGCAACTTTTTCAGCCATTTCTGTTTTATCGCCACTTTCAAGTGCACTTTTTCTTACTTTAATTTTTATAAGGCTTTTATCTTTTATCTGCCTTTTAATTTCTTCGATAGTTTTATCGATCCCTTCCTTTCCAACCCAGACTACTGGTTCGATTTCGTGTGATTGGGACCTTAACATCTTTTTGGCTTTGGATGATATCTTTATTTCAGTATTTTCGGTCATAATCTCTCTCCTTGATATGTATGCGCATAATTTGATGTCATGAGTTAATTTTCCATTAAAACAGTAAAATTATTACGATAATCAATAAATTAATCTGTCCGCTAAGTTATTTAAAATATCATATATATAATGTACAGTTAGCAACATACTTATTGTTATTTAAGTATAAATATATTTTTGGAAAATTTTTATCATACTATTTGGAATATTATTTAAGAAGCCAAAAGGGGCTGGTTATATGAATGTACTAGTAAACAACAACCCAAAATCCGGAAAAACCTTGAAAGACGTAATAAAAGACGAATATTATATTCCGGGATCAAATATCGTGATTATAAAAGGAACCTCCACAGTAATTAAGGAAGAAACTAAGAAATACCTGATAAAAACTACCAAGGGCTCATTTGTAGTTGGAATAACTGAAGAAAATGAAACAGTTGCTTTCTGGAATAAAAATTACAAATCATTTGAAGATAAATCTCTGATCTGGAAAAGTATTTCTGATGTATCTTTTGGATCTATAGAGATACCCCTTCCGGTAAGTAGCTTAAAACAAAATTTTAAAAAGTGGGACGTTGTTTTAAGCGTTTCAGGACTAGATACTAGTGAAGGAAATCTGATATTCGTTCAAAGAGATGTATTGGAATTATACGGGCTTGAAAATCCAAAAATAGGTATATTAATTGGTGGAAAACGAGTTTTAAAAACATTGACTGCCAAGGATACAATAATATCAATAGAACAGATGCGGGAATCAAAAGAAAATATCAATTATGAAATAACTACTGATTTAGACAAAGAAATTCAGGATGATTGGAAAATATACACTTACTGTAAAGCAGAATTTGATGGCCCTTCGAAAAGTACGGAACATACCCTTGCAATTCTTGAAAACGGCACTTTAGAAATATCGGAAAATACAAACACGTATGTTGCAGATTGTAGACTTCAAACCCTTTTGATAGATGAAGAAAATCCTGAAGATAGAGATAGAGGAACTATTACTGTTAGAAATATTGGAAATGGCGTTGGGAAAGTATACATCTATCAAGAAAACCGTGCATCATCCCTGTCCCATACCGTAGTTGGGAAAGTTACAGATGGAATTGAAATCGTTGATTTTTCAAATTCTGGGTATATTACAGTAAAAACGAGCCCTGAAAGACTCAATGTAATTGGAAAAACACAAAAAGATGCCAAAATTTTGTTTGGAAAACATGGGATAGCCTTAAAAATGGATGGAAATATAAATGAAGATGCCATAATCGTTGAACAAATCCCGGAATGTACAATGGATATATTAAAATCAAAAGAAGTTACTACAAAGGGAATCGAACCTGAAAAATTATTATATGTCGAAATATACGACAAAGATGCCCCAACTACCGCTTGGTACTTTAGAAAAATCACGGGACTTACTACAAAAAGAATCGGTACATTGAAGATTTATTTCAGACACGATGACATTTCAATGTTTGAAAGAGATTGGGATTATTCAAAAGGATTACTGCCTGAAAATACGCCTGAAAAATCTGTTGATCCTGGAATAATTGCCGTTACAAACATGGTTAAAAAATACAAAGGATATATTGGAGTTAGAACTTCTTCAAACGATAAATATGGACCTACGGGAGAAACTTTTGAAGGTACAAATGTCGTTGGAAAAGTAGTTAAAAACTCGGAAATTTTAAAAAGCGTTAAACAGGGCGAAAACATATACATACTTGAAGTTAATAAAAACTAGTAACTTTATGTGAAACTTTTATTTCTTTATTATTTAACTGGAGGAATGATTATGGATTGGAAAGCGGTATCCCCATACAACCCAAAATTAGATTTAAAAGACTGTTACTTGTATGATACAACATTGCGAGATGGTGAACAAACCCCCGGGGTCTGTTTTACACATGATCAAAAACTTGAAATTGCTAAAAAATTGGATGAACTTAAAATTAAGCAGATTGAAGCAGGTTTTCCAATTGTTTCTGAAAACGAGAGAAAATGTATTAAATCCATTACTGGCGAAGGACTGAACGCACAAATTTTGGCATTATCAAGAGTTTTGAAGGAAGATATTGATAAAGCAATAGAATGTGACGTTGATGGGATAATCACATTTATTGCAGCTTCTCCGATGCATTTGAAGTATAAATTACATAAAAGCCTCGATGAAGTCGAAGAAATGGGTATGAAAGCCGTTGAATACGCAAAAGACCACGGACTTTTCGTAGCGTTCTCTGCAGAAGATGCAACAAGAACTCCGATTGAAGATATCATCAGAATTCACAAAAATGCAGAAGAACACGGTGCTGATAGGGTTCATATTGCAGATACCCTCGGATGTGCTACACCCCAATCAATGTACTACATCTGTTCTGAATTAAGCAAACATTTGAAAAAAGCACATATTGGAGTACACTGCCACAATGACTTTGGATTTGCAGTTATAAACTCGATATATGGGTTATTAGGTGGGGCAAAAGCAGTATCTACCACAGTCAATGGAATAGGCGAACGAGCAGGAAATGCTGCAATTGAAGAAATTGTAATGGCTTTAAAAGTACTTTACGACTACGACATGGGCTTAAACACTGAAATCTTAACCGAAATGTCAAAACTTGTTGAAAAATATTCAAAAATCAGGATTCCTGAAAATAAACCTCTTGTTGGGGAAATGGCATTTTACCATGAAAGTGGAATACACGTTGATGCGGTTTTAGAAAATCCTTTAACATATGAACCATTTTTACCTGAAAAAATCGGTCAGAAAAGAAAAATCATACTTGGAAAACATTCAGGTTGCAGGGCAGTTGCTCACAGGTTGCAAGAACTTGGTCTTGAAACATCCAGAAATGAACTCTGGGAAATTGTAAAGAAAACAAAAGAAACTAGGGAAGAAGGTACCGAAATAAGCGACGAAGTGTTTAAAAACATTGTCGATAAGATTATTAAATAACTTTAAAACTTTTTTAAGGTGGGAACTTGTTTAGCTGGATAATAACTGCAATTATTGCCGCAATTATCGTATTCTTGATCTTAAAGTTTATTTTTAAAATGGTATTTACAACAATAAAATTAATATTGCTTTTTGCAGCGATAATTCTGATTGTTTACGCGCTTAGCGTATTAATTTAATTTTTTATTAATTTTTTTAAAAAATTTTAAAAATAGAAATTTTTCCCGATTAGTTGGAGTGGTGACTAAAAGAGATAGATAGAGAGATAGTTTAACATCATGTTTGTACGCATATGGCTAGTGATGGTCTAATGGTTGCAACCATACTATTACTTCACACTTATACTATATAAGTATTACGAATTAAAAAAAAATCATACTGAAAATTATATTTCTTAAAATTAGTATTACAATTAAAATCAAAATAAAAAAAGAATTAAAATGGCCAAATTATTGGAATAAATATAATTGCAATTATTGCACAGATTATTTCAAGTGGCCAGCCTGATTTTGCGTAATCTTTAAATGAATAACCTCCAGGACCAAGTATAATCATGTTTGGAGGTGTCGCAATTGGAGTTAAGAAGCATGATGATGCTGCAACTGCAATTGCCATCAATATCGGTTTTGCACTAACGTCAAATGCATCTGCAAGAGCTATTCCAAGTGGCATTACCAGAGCAGCTGTTGCAGTGTTTGACATTACTTCAGTAATTAATGCAGTCAAGATATATGCTGCTGCAAGAAGTGCAAGTGGGCTATGAACATATGTGATAACTGTGTTTGCAATCATTGTAGCAGCACCGGTAACCCCCATTGCAGTACCAAGCGGAAGCATTCCTGCAAACAAAAATATCGTTGTCCACGAAATACTGTTAAATGCTTCCTGCATCGTGATACATCCGGTCATTACGACCACACATGCACCAAGCATGAATGCAGTTACAAGTGGAATCGTTCCAGTTGCGGTCATCAATACAACAAATGTAAAGACCAGCGTTGCAATCCACATCTTGTTAGTTCTATATTTTAAAGTATCAGAAACAAAATCTCTTGCTTTTGCTTTTGATTCGGGCAGTAATTTGTGCCCAATTGCACCATAATATAAAATTCCTGCAATGAATATTAAAATTCCTATTTTTGCAAACTCAAAAAATCCAAATGGAGCAATTCCTGATTTTTCAAGTGCATCGTTTACAAGCCCGTTTGGAGGAGTTCCAATTAACGTTAAGGTTCCACCAAGGGACGCTGCATAAGCCATAGGAATTAACAATTTTCCAGGTTTTAAACTTGCGGAAACACAGATTCCCATTACAATTGGTATAAATGCTGCTGTTGTTCCAGTGTTTGATAAAAATGCAGACATTGTACCTATTGCAAGCATTACAAGTAGCATTAATTTTAACTGGCTTTTTCCAGCTGCTTTTACAGTCATTTGCCCGATTTTATCTGCAAAACCGGTTCTAAATACGGCTTCACCAAGTATAAATGCGGCCATAAACAGTACTACCCATTTATTCCCAAAATCAGCGAAAGCTTGCGTACTAGACAGTATATCTATCCCGGGAAAACTTAAAGCGACCGGAACAAGCATTGCAGTAACGGGTAGAGGGAGTGCTTCTGTAAAAAACATTACAGCTGCAGTTCCCAAAATTATAAGCGTGATTATCGATTTTTGGCTGTTTATTCCGTCAGCAGATTCTTCATCCACGTACGTGATCTTTGTAAAACCAATTAAAAATACGGCAAGCACGAGTAAAATTAGTGCTTTTTTCATAAAATCACCTCGTTATCTAAATTTCGATAAATTCACCTCGTCGAATCGACTTTAGAAAAACTTTTGAAAAAATCGTATAAAAGTAGAATGCATATAAAACTAGGTTTATTGGCTTTGAATAAATACTAACTGGATAAATTGTTAGTTTTTAAAGAACTTCGAGGAATTTCTCGAGTTAAAAGTTTAGTCTCCGACATATTGCCTGAATAGATTTTTCTTAGATTCTATCAGGAACTTTTATTCCTATATTCTGTGTAATATTTATTACTATTCATTTGAATCGGAAAAAAATAGTGCCCTGAACTTAAAAAATAATTCTTTAAAAAAGCGATTTTGTAAAATAAAATATAAATTTAAACCAAAAAAGAAAAGTAATGGATTATGCTCTAGCTTCTTTAGCTTTAGGCCTTAAATTTGTGTATCCACATTTTCTACATTTTGTAGCTTTCCATGAGTTTCTTGAATTACATTTCATGCAAATCTTTTTCATGAAAACTCTTTTGATTGCTTCTTCGAATGCCATTATCTCACCTGTTTCGTATGTTATTTAAAATTTCGTTCTGAATCCTAATGATTTCATCAGATGTTTTTCCACAATACTGTTCAAGTAACTCTTTATTAACATCTATAAAAGTGTTTCCCCATTTGAAACCATTCAATAAAGAGACGGCCTCATTTTTATAGTTTGCTATATAGAGGGTGGCCACTATTGCTTCCAGAGTAGTTAGTTTACAGGGTTTTCCGTAATTTACAGGATTTCCTGCAATCAAGAACGGTAAAACTCTCTGATTCTTGGCGTTTGTTTTTTTAAATACAACTTCAGCCTGTTTCCACGAACAGTCCAGTCCCAAAATTCCATATTTTTCGATAATTTCCCTATCTTCAACGGAAACTGTCTTTTCCGAATATGGATTTAGTAAAAGTGAATTCCTCGGAACCTTGTTTGGATTTGTAATTATCTTTGCGTACCCGAGTTTTCCCATTTTTAGTGCAGTACACCGTTTTGGGTCGCACTGTTTTTCATGGTATATGAAAAGTTTCATTGAAATCACTAAGATATATATGAATACAACACCTATGATGTTTTGAAATTTAAACCTACTGGTGATATGTTGAATTTAAGAAACACAAAAGCAGGTTTTTTGTTGAGTGCTGAGCACGAAAAACTCCCACTGGCAGAACTAAATGCTTTAATCGATATTTTTAGTCTTGATGGTAATTTAAACTGCTTTAAAAATTACGTGATACTGGAAAGTTCAATTTCAGAAGATATTATAAAAAAAATGGTTAGTAGAGGTGGGTATACGAACGAAGGACACGTTTTATTCTCAGAAACTCCGATAATTAACCAGAATGTAGACGAAACATTGCATAATTTTTTCAAAATTTCTGAAACTCTTGATTTTCCAGTTGAACATGATGAAACTTTTGCAGTTCGTGTTTTAAAATTAGAAAAAGATAGCCCGTTCAATTCGATGGAAATCGAAAGAAAACTCGGAGGGATTATAAAGAAAAAAACTTCTGCTGAAGTAAGTTTAAAAAACCCGATAAAAACTATTCGAGTTGTTATTTCAGATAATAAGATCTATACAGGACTCGTTCTTGAAAAAAGAGATATTGAATATTTCCAAAATAACAGGCCCCATTTAAGAGCATATTTCCACCCAGGATGTATAATGCCAAAACTTGCAAGGTGTCTTGTAAATTTATCGAGAGTTAAAGAAGGAGAGATTGTTTTAGATCCATTCTGCGGAACAGGAGGATTCTTAATTGAAGCCGGATTTTTAGGATGCAAATTAATTGGTAGTGACATCGATGAACAGATGGTAAAAGGTGCAATTTTAAACTTAAATACATATGATTTATCAAAACAGGTCATTTCAATAAAGCAGAACGATGCTAAAAACGTCTCAAAATATTTAGGAGAATTGGGAATTGAAAAAATAGATGGAATTGTAACTGACCCCCCATACGGGATTTCCACGTTCAAAAAAGGAGATATGTTAGAAATTTTCGAAAAAATTGCTGGTGTTTTAAAGAATAACGATTATTTAGTCTTTGCAGCCCCAAATAAAATGGAACTTAATTTAGAGTTAGTTAAATTCTACGAAATGAGAGTTCACAAAAGCCTTACAAGGTATATTCACGTTTATAGGAAAAATTAAATTTAAAAAAGAAAAAATTATTTAATCGTACTTGAAATCTTCAAGCTCTTTTTTAACTTCTTCTAGACTGGTATTGTCTTCCAAAGTGCTAACATCCCCTATATCTTCGCCCATTATAAGTTTTTTCAAGATTCTTCTCATTATCTTTCCACTTCTTGTTTTTGGAAGTTTATTTACGAAGAATATCATTGCTGGAGTTCCAATTGGACCAACAGTATCCCGGATATGCCTTATAAGTGTAGCTTTTACTTCATTTGATGGAAGTTCCCGGTATTTTTCGTTTAATATCACAAATGCAACAGGAACCTCTCCTTTCACGTCATCAGGTTTTCCAACTACTGCAGACTCTGCAACCATTTTATTCGATACAAGTTCGTGTTCGAGTTCCGCAGTTCCGATTCTGTGTCCTGAAACATTCAATACTTCGTCAGATCGTCCCAGTACCCATATATATCCATCCTGATCTCTTATTGCATAGTCAGATGTTGAGAATTTGTTTTTGAACCTATCCCAATATGCTGCACGGTACCTTTCATCATTATTCCACAGCCCTGCAAGCATTCCTGGCCATGGCTTTTTTATGATAAGATTTCCTTTTACATTTGCATCAACTGGATTTCCTTCGTTATCTACAACATCAACGTCAATTCCAATTCCTGGGAACGTTGCAGAACCTGGTTTTAATGGGACTGACTGGAGTCCAATTGCAGGGTATATCATGTGTCCCCCTGTTTCTGTTTGCCAGTAGCAGTCACATATTGGGCATTTTTCTTTTCCAATTACTTTATAGTACCATTTCCAAGCTCTTGGGTTTATCGGCTCACCAACGCTTCCCAAAAGTCTCAGTGTTGATAAATCGTGAGTATTTACCCATTTTTCACCGTACATCATGAGCATTCTTATCGCGGTTGGTGCAGTGTAGAGTAATGTAACTCCGTGATTTTCTACAATACCCCACAATCTGTCAGGTTCAGGGTAATCTATCGCACCTTCGTAAAGAACTATCGTAGCACCAAGTGATAGCGGCCCATAAACCACATACGTGTGGCCGGTAATCCAGCCAATATCTGCAGTACACCAAAATACATCCATTTCATTTAATCCCCATGTCCAATCCATGGTTTTCGTAGCGTAAGTTAAATATCCCCCTGTTGAGTGAACTACCCCTTTTGGACTTCCTGTTGTACCGCTCGTGTAAAGAATAAATAGTGGGTGCTCTGACTCTACAGGAACCGGTTCTACGTAGCTTTTAGCTCCGCCCATCAATTCATCCCAGAAGTACTCTTTTCCGGAAACTAAATTAAATTCTTCACTGCCTCTTTTTGCATAAACTACGTGTTTTATTGAATTACAATTTAATAGTGCTTTATCCAGTATTTTTTTAAGGTCAATCTCTTTTCCACGCCTGTACAACAGGTTTGTAGTAACCAATATTTTTGATTTTGAATCATTTATCCGATCAGCGAGCGCATCTGATGAAAATCCAGAGAATACAACGTTGTGGATTGCCCCAATTCTCGAACATGCGAGCATTGCAATAATTGCCTCTGTCATCATCGGCATGTAGATTGTAACAACATCGCCTTTTTCAACGCCCAAATTCTCAAGAACATTTGCGAATTTATTTATTTCCCGGTATAACTCATAATATGTTAAAATTCCGCAGCTCCCATCCTCTTTTTCGCAGATTATAGCAGCTTTATTTCTCCGGTTTCCTTTTATGTGTCTATCAACACAGTTGTAACTTGCATTTAAAATACCGCCTTTGAACCATTTTGCGTAAGGAGGATTCCAGTCCAATACCTTATCCCAGGTTTTATCCCATTCTAAACATTTTGCCTGTTCTCCCCAGAATTTTTCAGGGTCATCCAAAGCTTTCTGCTGCATTTCCGAATATTTTTCGAGCATTATGTATTTGTCTCCAGTTTTCATTATCATCCCTCAAATTTATTTGTCATTATTAATCATTATAGATACGACAAAGTATATATAAATTTCGGATGAAGTAGGTATATGTTAGTCTGATGACGAAATAATTCTAAATAAAATAGCGATTACGTTTAATATCGGTTTTAAAAAAATTAGTTTTGATAATTCAAAGATTCTAACTATGGATTTTTCAATCAATAATCCCATAATAAATTATATTAGTTATTTAGATTATATGTACTATATTGTTTTAATTAAATTGCGAGAATCCATCATATTCAGGTTAATCGGTGATATTTTGAAACAGATTGCGTTCTACGGAAAAGGAGGCATTGGAAAGTCGACTACTGTTTGTAATTTGGCAGCGGCATTATCAAAAAGTGGTAAAAAGGTTATCGTTGTAGGATGTGATCCAAAACACGATTGTACGTCCAATTTAAGACGTGGTGAAGATATACCTACTGTTTTAGATGTTTTGAGAGAAAAAGGAATTGATAAACTTGGAATTGAAACCATAATTCGCGAGAATTTATTAAAAAAAGAAGACATAATTTACGAAGGATTTAATGGAATTTACTGCGTTGAAGCAGGCGGCCCAAAACCCGGGTACGGCTGTGCGGGAAGAGGAGTGATTGTTGTAATCGACCTCTTAAAAAAAATGAACGTTTTTGAAGAACTCGGTGTAGATATAGTTATTTATGATGTTTTAGGGGATGTTGTGTGCGGAGGATTTGCAATGCCGCTTAGAATGGGGCTTGCTGACCAGATTTACGTAGTAACTTCTTCAGATTACATGGCGCTCTATGCAGCAAACAATATCTGCAACGGAATAAGCCAGTTTGTAAAACGTGGAGGAAGTACACTTGGAGGCATTGTATACAACGTCAGGGGATCTATGGATGCATTTGATATTGTAAGTGAATTTGCGAGTCAGTTAAATGCAAATATCATTGGAAAAGTTCCAAATTCTTCAATAATTAACGAAGCTGAAATCGATGGACAGACTGCAATAGAATACGCTCCAGAAGAAGAAATAAGTAAAATATACATGGAACTTGCAGAAACGATATATAAAAATAATACTGGAACGACTCCAAAACCGCTTGAAAACGCCCAAATAATGCAGATTGGAAAAATGATTAAAGAAAGAATAAAAAAACAGAAAACTGTCGAATAAGAGATGCGTGAAACAATGGATGTAATTGTAGTAGGTGGCGGAACTTCGGGACTTCTTTCAGCACTTGCACTTGAAAAAGAAGGGCATAATGTAATCGTATTTGAAAAAGAAGATGTTGTAGGCGGTTTATGTAGGAGTGAAAAAATTGACGGATATACTGTTGATATTGGAGTCCACGCAATTACCATGCTCGATAACGGACCTTTAATCAGACTTTTGAATAAGTACTCGCGATACATTCCAAATTTCAGAAATTATGGGGATTACTACATAAGAACTGATAAATTACACAGAATCCCTGTTTCGATGCATGAATGGATGACTACACCAGTAATTCCAAATAAAGACAAAGTTTTGATCACTTCAAAGATTATGGACTTAATGACGATGGGTTTTACAAAAGATGCTTCTGTACATGATTTTGTAAAAGAAATGGGCCTTAGTCAAACGTCAATAGACTTTTTCAACACTATTGCTTATTTTTTAAGTGGAGAAGACCTTGAACACACACCACTCTGGAGATTTTTTACCGGTGCAGGCTATATTCCTGAAGACGATATTTTACCATTCATCTACAAGGATATGAAAATAAATCCGCTGAAATCAACACTTGTAAAGAAATTTGGAACTGAAAGAATCATCAATATCTTAAATGCCGGATTTATAAGCTCCATAAAAAACGGTTCAAAAAAATACATCAATAAATTCATGACTGAGCACAGATATTCAACACAAGGCTATCCTGTTGGTGGAGTTCAGTCTATCTGTAATTGTGTAACTTATTCACTTACAAATACCCAAATAAAAAACGAAGAAGTCAAAAAAATAACAAAAAACGGTAAAAAATACACTGTAAAGACTTCTGAAGGAGAATACACGTCAGATATTATTGTTTATTCTGCACCTGCAATTACGTTACCAAAAGTGGCGAAAATAACTAAAATTCAAAAGAATAAGGAAAAATTAAGCAACATCAAGTTTACAAAATCAACTACTGTCTGGATCGGGGACGAAAAAAATTACTTCCCATATTTGGGTTCTGAAATCTGGATAGAGAATCCTTGCTGGGCGTCTACCATTTCAAACTACGATGAGAGCCTAGCTCCAAAAGGAAAACACTTAATGGGCTTTTCTTTCGTAAATTCAAAGAGAGAAGATGCTTTGCAAACTATTGAAAATAAACTAAATTTAAATACCGATAAAGTCGATATGCTCTATGTTCAAGAAACGGTTCCAGAGCAGGCATCTTGCTCAATTGGACAGTTCTTCGTTTACCCGAAAATTGATGATAGTTTCTTTGTTGTTGGAACAGATTCTGATCCCCGAAGTATGGGCATAACAAGAGCCGCATATTCTGTTGAAGTCATGTTATCTGAATTTAAAAATATCTACGATACTCAGAACGAATCAGCTAAAAAATAAATTAAATTTAAATCGGTGAATTTTATGAGCAGATTATTGGAAGAATCATTGAAAACATGCCCTATTGTAAAAAGAGGAGAATACCACTACTTTATACACCCCATATCTGATGGAGTTCCACTTGTTAAACCAGAATTATTAAGAGACGTTTCAACAAGAGTCATCAAGATGATTGACACAGACATTGATAAAATAGTGACCGCAGAAGCCATGGGGATTCCAATCGTGACCGCAGTATCGATTGCAACAGATATTCCTTATGTCATAATGAGAAAAAGAGAATACTTACTCGAAGGCGAAATTCCAGTTCACCAAGAAACTGGATACAGTAAGGGGGAACTCTACTTAAACGGGATAAATAAAGGAGACAAAGTTGTAATCCTCGATGATGTTATATCAACCGGTGGAACCCTTGTTGCAATTATAAACGCATTGAAAAGAGCTGGTGCAGATATCAAAGATGTTTTGTGTATAATCGATAGAGGAAACGGGCAGAACGTTGTTGAAGAAAAAACAGGATACAAAGTAAAAACTCTTGTAAAAATTGAAGTTGTTGATGGAAAAGTACAGATATTAGAGTAAATTTGGGTGAAATTTTGGACATAATTCCTTCAAAAATAGTGTGTGCTGGATTAAATTACAAAGACCATGCCAAAGAACTTAAAATGGAGTTGCCAAAAGAGCCAGTCATATTTTTAAAACCCACTTCTTCGATAATATTTAACGAAGAAGCAATAAAAATACCAAAAGCATCTAAAAGAGTTGATTACGAAGCTGAACTTGCAATTGTAATTGGAAAAACCTGTAAATCTGTAAAAAAAGAAGATGCTAAAAACTACATAAAAGGATTTACAATTTTAAATGATGTTACTGCAAGAGACATTCAGGAAAAAGATGGGCAGTGGACAAGAGCCAAATCCTTCGATACGTTTTGTCCAATTGGTCCAAAAATAGTATCTGGAATAGATGCAAACAACTTAAAAATCCAGTTAAGAGTTAATGGAAAAATAAAACAGGATTCTAACACCAATAATATGATATTTGATGTCGAAGAACTTGTTGAATTTGTTTCATCGGTAATGACACTTTATCCGGATGACATTATTTCGACAGGAACTCCGCCAGGAGTTGGAAAACTTGAAAAAGGAGATACTGTCGAAATTGAAATTGAAAACATTGGAATTTTGAAAAATTTCGTTGAATAATTTAATATTTTTTTATGTGTGATACTTTGAACGTAGGAATTGTTGTACATGGGCCTGAAATCATTGATTCGGGATTTGCAGAAAAAATTTTTGCTATTTTAAAAAATTTAGATGAAAATATCAATTTACAGATTAAATTAGGCGGAACCATTGGAAGGGTTGCAGTAATCGATAATTCCCTTGAAGATATCATCGATATTTCTGAAAAGCTGGTTCCATCAAAATCACTTAAAAAACTTGAAAATAATGACATATTAATTCTTTTAAACTATGGAAAATCAAAAATTACCGGCCACACTTTCGGAAAAATCGTTGTTGAAAGATCAAACGTTGAAAAGCCAGTTATTCAGATTGAAAGGCCTGGAGAATCTGATGGAACGATAATACTATGGAATACTACAAAAGATGATGAAAATTTAAGAAATATTGTGGACGAAATTTCGGATAAACTCGATTTAAACGTTGACGAATGTATCAGTAAAGGATTAAATTTCTGGGTTGAAGGAACTAAATCGTTTAGAAAAATAAATGGTGTAGATATTGACGAGTCCATTATGCTAAACGGCATCATAATTGGACGATCTAATCAAAACGATGTTACAATAGTTTCTGAAAATGGAAATATCGTGGATATTATTGGTGGAACTGTCAAATGGCATGGTGTTGAAAAGTTAGGAAATATCGACCTTGAAAAAGTTGTTGTAAAAACAGGACTTTTAAGGCGCCACCCTTCAAAAAACCAGAAAATTGCCAAATATAACTTAAATTCTGATTTAGGAGAAGTTTTATTTGTAAATCATGCTGGAGAAGACGTTTTAGAAACCATAAAGCATAAAAAAATATGTGCTGTCATAACGGTTGGTGACGATACAACAACAATCTGCGGAGATATCCTCTCAAGATTTGGAGTTAAAATAATTGGAATTACTGACGGGGATAAAGACGATATTTTAAAAAATCCGAGTATTTTAAGCGGTTCTGTTGTATTTCTGATTAAAAATCAAAAAGATGACGATGTCGGGGAATTACTTGAAAAAGAACTTGGTAATTTTGAAAAATTGGGGAATTTTGAAAAATACGTGGAAACTATAAAACAGATAATGAAGAGAGAATGTATTGAATTTGAAGAAATAATCTATTAACTAAATCATAACTCCATTTTTATTTAACGTAATTATGTGAAAAGATGATGGAAATATTTTGTATGGATTGCGGATTAAAATTAAATAAGAACGATAAAACGTGTCCAAATTGTGGAAGTTTAAAACAGGAAATCATAATTGATATTGTCGATACAACAACCATAACCGTGCATGAAGAAATACGTGGTAAAACTAAAAAAATGGATTTAAAAAAGCCATTATTTGAGTTTAAACAAGGCGATAGTTTACATAAAAAATCAGGTGTCTGGAATCATCGGGAAATGATAATAGATAGAGAAAATAACACATATAAAGAAATAATAATGGATAAAGACAATAACATAATACATTCCTGTGAAGAACCACTTTCAGAACATTTTGGCCACGGTAGTGCAAAATACAAGTCTAATAAATATAAAGAAAATAAATAATCCATTGAGTTTAAAATGGGGATTTTATGAAATATTTGGATTTTATGATAGATTTTTTTGAAAATAAAGGCGTTAAATCTGTTTTCGCATATCCTGGAGAGCAGATTCTTCCAATTTATAGGGCACTTCATGAAAACTCGAAAATAAACTGTATCGATGTAAAACATGAACAAGCTTCTGCTCATGCGGCAGATGGATACTTTAGGGGTACAAATGAAGTTGGAATTTGCCTTGCAACTGCTGGCCCAGGCGCTACAAATTTAACAACTGGTATAGCAACTGCCTTTAAAGATTCTTCTTCAGTTCTTGCAATTACTGGACGGTGTTCTACAAATTATATTGGAAAAAACTACTTTCAAGAAATTCCAATGGATTTCTTAAATTTTGAAAAAGGATATTTTATCGAGAGTCCTGACTCCAAATATTTAATTAATTCATATAATGATGTTTATGAACTTAAAAAACCGATTTCATTAAATATTCCTGCAGATATCTACGACCAATCCGTTATTGATTCAGAAATGGATTTAAAAAATAATTTTGGTGAATCGATTGAAAATGCGGTTTCAACGATAAAAAAGTACAAAAATGCTAAAAATCCCGTTTTACTCATCGGACAGGGAATTTATGGAAATTTAAAATACTATGAAATGATTGAAATTGGTAAAATTTTAAAAAAGCTTCAAATTCCAATATTAACAACTTATCCTGCAAGAGGGGTAGTTGATGAGAATTTTGAAAATGTATACGCAATGGTTGGAAGAAGGGGAAGTTTAGAGTCAAATGAACTCATTTTAAAAAGCGATGCAGTATTTTCAATAGGTGCAAGTCTTTCATACAACACACTTCCAGAAAGCATAAGGGATAAAATTTTATATAATGTAATTCCCCTTAATTTTGGTATCAATAGTACCAACGACATTAAGACTATTGTAAATACATTTAATGAAAACGTTTCTTCCGGCCACGTTAAGCTGTCCGGACAAAATTTAAGCCGAAACGAATTTAAATTCGGCGACTATTCTACTAAAATCCATGAAATATTGGAAAATTTACCAAAAGATACAATAATAACTACGGATGCTGGAAATCACACTGTTTTCGTTTCTTTATTAAAAAAATGTGTGGCTCCACGAAATATCATTTCTTCTCATTCAATGGGCACTATGGGCTTTGGGCTTCCTGCCTCAATCGGTGTCAAATTTGGATGCAATGATTACAATATAAACCGAGAAGTCGTTTCCATCAGTGGAGATGGCGGTTTTCAGATGAATATCCAAGAACTTGGGACTGTCGCTGAAAACAATTTAAAAATACTTATTGTAGTGATGAAAAACAATCATTTAAACATGTTTGGCAAAATCAATACGCCCGATTTCAATAAAATAGCGGATGCATACGGAATTGAAAATGTTTACATCCAAAACAGCGATGAAATCGGTGAAAATGTATCTTACTTCTTAAAAAAGAGCATTCCATACGTTATGGTTGTAGAATGCGAAAATGAAAAACTTCCAAAACCGTTTATTTAAAATTAACACATAACTTATTCGGTGAAAATATGTCAAACGAATTATTTGAAACCCTTACAAGTAATATTCACTTTAATGTGACAGAAATGGGTAGAAAAACGTGGAATCAAAACTGGATGGTTCCTGAAAACCTGATTACAATTGTAGGACTTAAGAATGGTAAAAAACCTGTATTCTACTACGGGCTTACTGAAAATTACAGAACAAACTTCGTTTTAAAAAAAGGAACTTCAGAAAACGGCAATAAATACATAAATGCCAGAGTTTACTTCAGATTCTGTAAGGATACAATTGTTGAAAAGGAAAAATACGTTGTTGCAAACGGATTTAACGGCCTATTACTCGGAATAAAAATAGGAAAAACTGAATTTATAAACACTTTCAAAAGTATGCTCCTTGAAGAGTACAAAAGAGGAGATGCACATACAATCGAAGTTTTAGAAAGAATGAAAGATAGAAATGTCTTTGAATCTGTTGAAGAAAGTGCTCAGTATATTGCTGATAGAGATTACAACTGGTTAATCGGCAGATTAAAATATAAAGGCAAATTATTCAACTATTCCGGTCAAGGCTACTGGTTACTTCCTTTGAAAACCCAGATGGAATTAACAAAAGGTTTCGTTGAAGAAGACTGTGATTTAACGATAGACCTTGAAAATACAGAAGTTTTCGAAAACTACCTTATCTACGTTGACACGATAAACAGTGTCGTTAGATACAATGGTGAAAGGCTCTGTACTTCAGGATATTCGCTTGCAGAAGAGTTGAAAAAACATAACGACGAAAATACCTGTCCTTGGTGTGGGGAAAAATTAAGGCTCATAAGAACCAAAAAAGGAGAATTTTTAGGTTGCTCCTCTTATCCAACATGCCTTTACAGGCGATTTTTAAATAAAAAATAAAATAATTCTTTTTTTAATTATCGATTTATTTTGGTGACGTTTCAATGACTACAAAACGAATAGATGTCAAAGGCATCGTTCAGGGCGTTGGTTTTAGGCCTTTCGTATACAGAATTGCTAAAAAAAACGACATGCAAGGTTATGTCAAAAACATGGGAAATTACGTTGAAATAGTAGTTTCTGGAGAATTGAAAAATATTGATGCTTTTTTATCAGATTTGAAACTCGAAAAACCGCCACTATCAAAAATCGATAGCATTTCTATTAAAAATATAGATGAAAATTTAAACGAAATTTACAGCGATTTTACAATAACATTAAGTGAAAACTCCGAAATTGAAGAAGAAGGAACTATTCCTCCCGATATTTCGATATGTGATGAATGTTTAAAAGAAATAATGGATAAAACGGACAGAAGATCAAATTACGCATTCACCGCATGCACAAACTGCGGTCCAAGATTTACTGTCATTGAAAAACTGCCTTATGATAGAGAAAACACGTCAATGAAAGATTTTCCATTGTGTGAAAACTGTATCGAAGAATATAAAAGTCCAGAAAATCGAAGATTCCACGCTCAGGCCACCTGCTGTGAATTTTGCGGTCCAGAACTTTTTATAACCAACAATTCTGGAAAAATAGTAAGTAATGACATTGTTGATGCCGTTAAATTCCTAGAAAATGGAAAAATCCTTGCAATTAAAGGGATTGGTGGAACTCACCTCGTTTGTTCAATTAATTCCGATGAAACTGTTTTAGAACTTCGAAAAAGACTTAACAGACCAACTCAAGCTTTTGCAATTATGAGTCGAGAAGAATATTTAGATTTATTTTCAAAAATTGATGAAAACGAATTAAATGCAATAAAATCTCCAAAAAAACCAATTGTTGCCCTGAAAAAAAATGAACTTTATGGAAAATATTTTTCAAAACACGTTTCAAACCTAAACACCATTGGAGTAATGCTCCCTTATTCCGGACTTCACCACCTTCTTTTTGAAAATACTGACCAAATTGCATATATAATGACTTCTGCAAACATGCCCGGACTTCCAATGTCGATAGACAATGAACAGATTTTAGAAAAATTAGGAAATATTGCAGATTATTTTTTACTCCACAACCGAAAAATTGTAAATCGATGTGACGACAGCGTTTTAAAAGAAATAAATGGAAAAATGGAACTTTTAAGGCGTTCTAGAGGCTTTGCTCCAGAACCTGTTGAAGTAAATTATGGAACAATTAAAAACAGTAACAAAAACATTCTTGCTCTTGGCCCTGAATTAAACTCGGTTGCATGTTTGGTTAAAAATAACAAGTTTTATTTAACGCAGTATATTGGAAATACTGGAAAATACGAAACTTTTAATTATTTAAAGGAAGCTGTAGAAAATTTGATAAAAATCACGAACACGAACAAAATTGATACAATAGTCTGCGATTTGCACCCTTCTTTTAATTCAACGATTTTTGCAAAAGAACTTGGAGAAAAGTATGGAATTCCTGTAACCCAAATACAACACCATGAAAGCCACTGCTATTCATTAATGGGAGATTCAGATATTTTTGAAAATAACGTCACAATTGCAATTGACGGCCTTGGATACGGTAACGATGGAAATATCTGGGGTGGAGAGATATTTTTATTTAAAGATGGAAAAATTGAAAGAACTGGTCACCTTGAAGAACAAATTCAGCCTGGAGCCGATCTTGCATCAAAATATCCGTTAAGAATGCTTGCTTCTGTGTTACATAAAGCCAATCTAAACGTTTCTGAAATTATTAAAGGATATAACTATTTTTCAGAAAAAGAACTGAAATTGATATTATTCCAGCTTGAAAAAAACATAAATGTTTCAAAAACTACCTCAACTGGCAGGATTCTGGATTCAATTTCTGCACTTGTTTCTCTTTGTTTTGAGAGAACTTACGATGGTGAGCCATCGATAAGGCTTGAAGCACTTGCAAATGCATATAATGGAAAAATCTCGGAAATTGAAACATTAGTAGAAGATTCTCTTAAAATTGAAAATAATATAATCGATACGACTTCTTTGATCGTTAAATCATTAGAAATGTTGAATAACAATGAAAAAATTGAAAAAATAGCGTATTTCATTCATATTGCGCTTGCAGACGGGCTATCAAAAATTGCAATTGAAACTGCAAAAAAACAAGGTATTGAATATATCGGAATAACTGGCGGAGTTTCGTACAACAAAATAATTTCTGAACGAATTGTTGAAAAAATTGAAAAAGAATCATTAAAACCATTGATTCATGAGCGAATTCCAAATGGGGATGGCGGAATTTCCTTTGGCCAAGCTATCGGATATCTTTTAAATTCCAATTGATTTATTTAAAAAAAAGAAAAAAGAAAGGGCATTACCTGTAACTATCTTATTTGTATAAAAATGGCATTGTGTCATCAATTCCTGGCACGAAACCTGTTGTTTCTTGAATTCTTTGCTGTGCTCTGTGGTAGATTTTTG
Source organism: Methanococcus maripaludis (assembly GCF_013760955.1). Classification (NCBI taxonomy): domain Archaea; kingdom Methanobacteriati; phylum Methanobacteriota; class Methanococci; order Methanococcales; family Methanococcaceae; genus Methanococcus; species Methanococcus maripaludis. Next base: position 316,004 of record NZ_JACDUL010000003.1, read on the forward strand.
ATAGTGGAATTTCCACAGGACATACATCTTCACACTGTCCGCAGTTTATACAGCTGAAACTCATGTGTGACAGCCTTATTCCCTGGAACATTACTGGATCAGGCGGTATTGTTCCCTTATCAAGATAATCTTCACCTAAAGCACATTCTTTACAGAAGCATATCGGGCATACATCCCTACAACCGTAGCATTTTATACATCTGCTCCAGTATTCATTCCATTTTTCATTTGAAGGGTATTTTTCATCCAAATGTTCTTTTTGGAATTTTTTACCGAGATTGATCATTGATTTCTCGATTTTTCCCCTAATTTCAAGCGCTTTTTCAGAAGGTGCTTTAACATTTATGTAGCCTTCTTTTTGCGCATTTTTAAGTAATTCTTCTCCTTTTTCAGAACTAACTTCAACAAAAGTCCATCCTTTTTCAGCACCCCAGTTTCCGCAAGCGAGGTCTGCATTTCTTGGAACTTTTAATTCGCATCTTTGACAGTTTGATCTTCTTCCATATCCTTCTTCTTCGAGTTCATCGATTTTAACGGATTTTTCGCTTCCATCTTTTAATTCAATTATGAATTTACCTTTATCGATTTCTTCTTTGATTACATCTCTTGGATCTACATCATAAAATAGTTCAATCATCTTTTTTGCAGTTTGTGGAGGTACTGTCCCACCACAATTCAATCCAATTGTGTATATCTTGTCTTTGTCAATTTGATGTCTTTTTTCGAGTTCTATTATGGACATTGCGTCACATGGCTTTACAGATACTGCAAGATTCATATCTTTTAAGTGCTTGCTTATCATTTTTCCAAACATTGTTGGAGCACAGTGAAGTGAACCGCAAGTTTCAACCAGTTCTTTTGAATCAGTAACTAAATAGGGAAGTCCGTCATATACGTCTTCTCCTTTTTTAAGTGCTAAAACTCCATCAACCAGTTTTTTATCAAGAAGGTACTTGAAAAATGCAGTAACTGCCCCACCACATTCCGCATGCTTTAAAATATCTTCGTCCGTTGACTGAACTAAATAATAGCTCATTTAAATCACCTCAAAAATAATTATTAAATTTTTTCAACATTAACGGCACATATTTTGAGTTCTGCGGTTTTTGATACAGGATCATATGCGGAATTTGTTAGTTTGTTTGTTGCTTCCTCTAAAAAGTGGAATGACATGTAAACTACTCCTTTTATGACGTTTTCAGTTACTCTAGCATTCGCATTTACAGTTCCTCTTCTTGAAGAAACTCTAACTTTTTCTCCTGCCTTTATCCCTAAGTTTTTGGCATCTTCGGTGTTTATCTCAATGAAATTTTCGTCAATTTCGTTTGTGATACTTTCACACCTTCTGGTCATGGTTCCAGAGTTGTAGTGGAATATTATCCTTCCAGTAGTGAGTATAAGTGGGTATTCTTCATCTGTGAGCTCGTCAGCATCTTTGTGTTCAACTGGAACAAATTTACCGAGTCCGTTTGGCCTTAAGAATTTTTCTTTGTGGAGGATCGGTGTTCCAGGGTCTTCTGGAGTTTTACATGGCCACTGAAGTCCATCGATACCGAGTCTTTCAAAAGACATTCCTGCATATTGCGGAATAACTTTTGCCATTTCATCGAATATTTCTGATGCACTTTCGAAATTGAGTTTTTCACCAGCGCCCATTTTTTCGGCAAGTTTTCGAACGATGAGCCAGTCTGGAAGCGCTTCCCCTGGTGCGTCCACTGCTTTTCTAATTCTTTGTACTCTTCTTTCGGAATTTGTAAATGTTCCGTCTTTTTCAGCCCAGCAAGCTGCAGGAAGTACAACATCGGCGAGTTTTGCAGTTTCAGTTAAGAATATATCTTGAACCACAAATAGATCCAGACTTTTTAAAGCTTTTTCAACGTGGTTTATATCTGCATCAGCAATCATTGGGTCCTCCCCAACAATGTGGAGGTATTTTATCTGTTTTCCGGCTTCGTGTAATACTTCAGGACTTGTTAATCCAATTTCCCGGTTTAAATCTGCTGTTTCCCATAACTCTTCGAGTCTTTCATAAGTCTCCCCAACTTTCTGGTATCCAGGGAATACGTTTGGAAGTGCACCCATGTCACATGCACCTTGAACGTTATTCTGGCCTCTTAATGGATTTACACCAGTTCCAGGTCTTCCAAGGTTTCCAGTAACCATTGCAAGGTTACAGCATGATTTAACGTTGTCCACACCAAAGGTATATTCGGTAACACCCAAACAGTACATTATAGCCGCATTTTTTGCACCGCCGTACAATCTTGCTGCTTCAATTATTGTTTCTGCAGGAATTCCTGAAATTTCTGCTGTTTTTTCTGGAGTGTATTTTGAAACTACTTCTTTTAGTTCGTCGTAGCCTTCAGTTCTGTTTTTAATAAATTCTTCATCAGCCAGTCCTTCTTGGATAATGACATTCGTGATAGTATTTATTAAATCAATGTTTGATCCAGGCATAAGTTTTAAATGCAAATCTGCCATTTTTGCAGTGTGCGTTGTTCTTGGATCAATTGCAATTATTTTTGTTCCGTTTTCTTTGGCTTTTACAATACTTCTTGCTATTAAAGGGTGAGCTTCAAAAGTATTGGAACCGTAGATAAGCAGTACATCTGCTTGTGCTAAATCAGTGATTGAATTGGTCATTGCACCTGACCCAAAACATTCTCCAAGACCTACAACCGTTGGCGCGTGTCATATCCTAGCACAGTGATCTACGTTGTTCGTTTTCAGTACTGTTCTTGCAAATTTCTGCAAAGCATAGCTTTCTTCATTAGTGCCCCTAGCACATGAAAAGAATGCTACTTCGTCAGGAGAATATTGTTTTAATTTTCCTGCAATAAGACTTAATGCTTCATCCCACGTAGCTTCAATAAACTCCCCATTCTTTTTGATGAGTGGTTTTGTTAGCCTATCTTCGCTATGAACGAATTCATAACAGTAATTACCTTTTATACAGACCTTACCCTCGTTTACAGGGTGTCTTTTGAAAGGGTGGGAATCTACTACTTTACCGTCCTTAACTACGAGGTCAATACCACAACCCGTACCGCAGTAGGGGCATATGGTATGAACAACCTTAAATTCGGTCATTTATCCACCTTTTGATTTGTTATAAATATTTTAACCGTAAATTTAAAATCCTGACTAAATTAAAAATTTAAAAGTCTGTGAATCATAAATTCAAAGTTAAAAATTAATTTAAAAATATTTTTTGAGAAAAATGTAAAAATTAATCTCAAAAATTTCGCTTGTTCCATTGTGAATATTGTGGTCTTGTGGGGCCACACCTTCACATATAGGTTTACTACATATAATTACTTATCGATTTTATGTAATTAGAAATTATTAATACGTAATTATTATTCGTTAAAAAATATTCCAAATCAGTTAACTTCTACATAAAACCATTAAAAACGAAAAATAGAACATAAAACTTGTTAAATAATAAAAATATAAAAAAATATTTATTTTTGATATTTCGTAGAGTGGTCTTTTATATATTCATTACCTCGATCCATATAGTAACTTATATATATTACTGGAACTCCATATTGTAATGTGCGATAGTTGCACATCTTAAAAAGTGACATTCATATTCCACTTTTAAAGATCACCCAAAATATTTGTCCCAACAATAGAGAGATATCAAGAAATATCTTTTCTTTATATCCTTTTAAAAGAGCTTTTTTCAAAAACTTTAAAAAAATTTAAAATGATATTTTTGTCATTCTTATTTAAATACCCCATAAACGAGCATAGGAAATACGAGCGTTGCGTCTGCCCATATCTCAACGAAGTCTGCTTTTTCTTGGATTTTACCCCACGAAACACCTTCTTCTGGAGGTGCACCGCTTAATGAACCATCCCATGGAACCGCGGTTGTAATGTATATCGCATAATCAGTTCCCTCCCGGAATAGATTTGCATTTATTATGCTGTGTTTTGGAAGTGAGCCGCCTAAAACGATGCATGCTGTTTTATTTGCATCGATTGCCATATCGTTTAATTTCACGATATCGCTTGCAACGTCAATTTTTAAATCAGTTTCATTCTCATTCTTTTTAAAGAAGTAGAGCATATCTCCAATTGACCCGTCAGTAATTGCGGGGCAGAATATCGGTATTTTGTTTACATATGCCCAGTAGATAATTGATTTTTCTTTTTCTTCGCCTAAATTTTCGTCCATGAATCTTCCAAGTTCGAAACAAAACTCGCTTGCACTTATTATTTTATGTTCATCTTGCTGTTTTTTAGAAAGGATTTCAAAAAATCTGGTCATGTATGTTTCAAATTCAATGTACCTATCATTTGGAACGTATACATTTCCAATCCGGTTTATTCCTTTTTCTCGAAGATCTGAACCTGCCATGTCCCATTCTCCAAGAACAAACGGTTTTATGCATTTTATAAAGTCTTCTTCGATTCCACCGGCAGTGGTAACAAGCACATCAACTTTTTTGTGCTTTACAAGGTAAGATATAATTTCCCTAAGACCTGACGACACCATGTTTGAAGTATATCCCATAAAAACGACCAGTTCTTCGTTTTTACGGATATCTTCAATTTGTTTCCAGATTTTAACTGCTTTTCCAAGGTGCGTTGCTTGAAAACCTATTTTTTCATAATAATCTGTTAAAACGTCTTTTAAATCGATAGTCTTATCAAAATCGGGTCCTTCGATAAAAACACCGTTTAAATCCTCGCTTTCCTTAAAAACTACATTTTTTGGATCTGACATAAAAATCACCGAAAAATAATGTAAAAAATAATAAAATAAAAATTAAATAAAAATTAAATAAAAAAATTTAAGCTTTTGAAATCTTTTTCTTCAAGTGTGGCATTAACCCACCATTGTTTAAGATTTCCATCATGAAATCTGGAAGATTTTGGCCAGTTAATTCATCGCCTGTTGTAACGTTTTTAATAGTGCCTTTATCAAGGTCCACTCTTAAAACGTCGCCTTCTTTCACGTGTTTTGAAATATCTTTACATTCCAATAATGGAAATCCAATATTGATGGAATTTCTGTAAAAGATTCTTGCAAAACTTTCTGCAATAACCATTGATATTCCTAAACCTTTCAAACCAATTGGGGCGTGTTCTCTTGAACTTCCACAACCGAAATTCTTGCCGCCAACGATTATATCGCCAACAGTAGCTTTTTCCGGGAATTCTGGGTCGGTTCCAGTCATTGCGTATTTTGCAAGCTGTTCTTCGGTAGTGTATACAAGGTATCTTGCAGGTAATATCGCATCAGTATCGATATTATCCCCAAAAACCCATGTTTTGCCTTCGACAGTCTTTTTCATAATTCCACCAATTTAATTATTCTTCTATTGCTTTTCTGAGTACTTCCATGTCACATTCAATTTCTGTAGGCATTGTACTTGCTTTGATTGCAGCATCGGGATCTTTTAATCCGTTACCTGTTGTAATACATACGATTTTTTGCTCTTTGTCAATCAATCCCATGTTTATTAACTTGATAAGACCTGCGATTGATGAAGCTGAAGCAGGTTCTACGAAAATTCCTTCTGTTTGTGCGAGAAGTTTCTGAGCTTCAATAATTTCTTCATCGGTTACACTTTCTGCAAGCCCGCCTGAAGATTTGATTGCTTCAAGCGCTTTTGCAGCATTTACGGGGTTTCCGATTCTAATTGCAGTTGCGATTGTTTCAGGGTGTTCATCAGGAACTATTTCTTCAAGCCCTTCTTTTATTGCTTTTACGATTGGCTGTGCCCCTTCTGCCTGAATTCCAGTCATTTTTGGTAACTTGTCAATCATTCCTGTTTCTTTGAATTCTTTAAATCCTTTCCAGATTGCGCTGATGTTTCCAGCATTTCCGACAGGTAAAATTACCATATCTGGAACTTCAAAGTCTAACTGGTCGCAGATTTCAAAACCAATTGTTTTCTGACCTTCAAGTCTGAATGGGTTTACAGAGTTTAATAAGTAGAGTTTGTTTTCTAATGCAAGGTTTTTAACCATTACAAGAGCTTCATCAAAGTTTCCGTTGATTTGAATAACTTTTGCACCGTAAAACATTGCTTGAGCAAGTTTTCCAAGAGCTACTTTTCCTCCCGGAAGGAGAACGATACATTTCTTACCTGCTCTTGCAGAGTACGCTGCAAGTGATGCAGACGTGTTTCCTGTTGAAGCACAACCCACTGTTTCAACACCGAGTTCATTTGCTCTTGTAACTCCTACAGTCATTCCCCGATCCTTGAAACTTCCTGTTGGGTTTGCACCTTCGTTTTTAACAAATAATTCGTTTAATCCCAATTTTTTTGCGAGATTTTCACATTTATAAAGAGGCGTTCCACCTTCGTGAAGGCTTACAATTTTTGCAGGATCTTTAACAGGTAAATAGTCTAAATATCTCCATACACCGAGTTCTCTTTCCCTTAAGGACTCTTTTGAAACTTTTTCTTTGATGCTTTCAAAATCGTATTTAATTTCGAGTAATCCACCGCATTCACAGTTGTAAATTATGGTGTCAACATCGTATTCTTTTCCGCATACTCTGCATTTTTGAATCATATTCTCACTTGTTATTTTGATTGAATACCACTATCGAATTATAAAATATAAATGTATCACTAAATAAGAACTTCAGAATTGATTATCGATACCTTAAAAATCTTGAAAACTTTCGATTTAGAAAAGTTAATAGCATAAATCATAAATACTAATAATCGAATAAGGAAATTGGGGAACATAATCTTGTAACTATCATGCCACCAATTGATATCAAACCATTGTAGATATTGTGCATCTTGGATAAGTTCTATTTTCATTGGAAAGCTTTTTTTCTTTCCACCATTACAGATATTTTTTTATTTTTAATAGTGTTTTAATTGACGAAGTTATTTCATTAATTCTACCAATTTCTTCTTCTGAATCCAATTTTGAAAATAAATACTCGATTTTTCTATCGATTATCCTTAATTTATATTCATTTTTTGAATTTTCAGACGTTATTTTTACTTCTTTTTTCGAATCTTCTGAATACTCTTTAATTTCGATTTTAGGAGCGTTGCAGTTTGGGCAGTACTCTACACCGTCTTTTTCAAATATTGGAAACCCACATGAACTGCAGTGTTTTCCGAGCATTTTTGCCCCCTTTGCAAGCTCTTTTGAAGCAATACCGATTTCATCCACGTTACCACCAAATTTATATATTAATTAAAATAATATACAAAAAAAGGTAATGGTGGTTATTTTGTTTTTAGATAAAATAGTTAGTGCTCAAAGAGCCTACACTTTTGACGATGTATTATTGGTTCCAAACAAGTCCTATGTTGATCCAAAAACTACGGACGTTTCTATTGATATTGTAGGCTTAAAGCTCAACATCCCAATTATTTCTGCTGCAATGGACACAGTTTCTGAAAAAGATTTAGCAATTGCTCTTGCAAGAAGGGGGGGAATTGCAGTAATCCACAGAAACATGACTGTTGAAGAACAGCTGAAACACATCAGAGCTGTTAAAATGGCAGAAAATCTTGTAATTAGGGATGTTGTGACGGTTACCCCATCCAGTACTGTTTTAGAAGCTGAAAGAATAATGTACGAATACAACGTAAGCGGTCTTCCAGTAGTTTGCGAGAACAAAACTCTTGTCGGAATTCTAACTACAAGGGATTTAAAATTCGTTCCGGATAAACAGGTAGCTGTAGAAACAGTTATGACTAAGGACGTACTCCACGTACACGAAGATACACCTTACGAAGAAATTTTAAATAGACTTTACGAAAACAAAATTGAAAGACTTCCTATTTTGGATAAAAACACGAGAGAATTGCTTGGAATGGTTACTTTAAGAGATATCTTAAAAAGGAAAAAATACCCTGATGCAGCAAGGGATAGTGATGGAAAACTCGTTGTTGCAGCAGCTTGTGGTCCAAGCGACTTTGAAAGGGCTGAAGCATTGCTTTTAGCTGGCGTTGACGCAATTGCAATTGACTGTGCACACGCACACAATATGCAGGTCGTAGAAAACGTTAAAAAATTAAAAGAAATTTTGAAAGGATCCAAAACAAAATTATTCGTTGGAAATATTGCAACAAAAGAAGCTGCAGAAGATTTAATTAACGCTGGTGCAGATGCGATTAAAGTTGGAATTGGGCCTGGTTCAATATGTACAACAAGAGTTGTCGCAGGAGTTGGAGTTCCACAGTTAACTGCAATTGCAGAAGTTGCAGAAGTTGCTAAAAAGCACGGTGTTCCAGTAATTGCAGATGGCGGTATAAAATACAGTGGTGACATTGCAAAAGCAATTGCAGCTGGTGCAGATGCCGTAATGGTTGGAAGTCTTTTAGCAGGTACTGAAGAAGCTCCAGGATTATTAATGACCATCAACGGAAGAAAATACAAACAATACAGAGGAATGGGCTCCCTTGGTGCAATGTGCGGAAGTTCTGGAAACGTTGCAGACAGGTATTTCCAGAGCGGACACATGAAACACTCAAAACTTGTACCTGAAGGAATTGAAGGTGCAGTTCCATACAAAGGGCCTACAAGCGACATTATATTCCAGCTCGTTGGTGGTTTGAGATCATCCATGGGATACTGCGGTGCACAGAACCTTTCTGAAATGCACGAAAGGGCAAGATTTGTTATAATCACCCAAAGTGGTCAAAAAGAAAGCCACCCTCACGATGTTTTGATCACGAACGAAGCTCCAAACTATCCGATAAATACTGAAAGATAAATCTCTTTTTTATTTTTTATTTATTTAAAAAAAGTTTAAAATATTTTTAAAATAATTTAAAAAAATTAAATATTACTCGATATACTTTTTACCGATTTTTGACCTTATTTCTTTGAATCTGTCGCTTAAATCTTTTGTAACTGGGCCTAATTTTCCGTTGTTAATTATTCTTCCATCAAGTTCAACTACGTGGATTAATTCTGCTGCGGTTCCAGTGATAAATATCTCATCTGCAACGAATAAATCGTGTAATGTCATTTTTTCTTCGAAAATTGAATATCCTGCTTCTTTTGCAAGATCTACAACCGTATCTCTTGTAATTCCTTTTAAAACACTTGAAGAAAGAGGCGGTGTTTTTATTTTCCCATTTTTAATAACGAATATGTTGTCCCCAGTTCCTTCTGCAACGTATCCTTCGCTATCAAGTAAAAAAGCTTCCTGAACTCCAGCATAATTTGCCTGGATTTTTGCTAAAATGCTGTTTAGGTAATTTAAGGATTTTACTGCAGGGTTTAAAACATCAACAGGCAACCTTCTTATCGAGGAGGTTATAACTTTTATTCCGTCTTCTCCAAGAAGCGGTTTCATGGATTCTGCAATACAAAAAATTGTTGCTTTTGGACATTTTCTTGGATCGAGTCCTAAATCCCCGACTCCCCTTGTAACTACGAGCCTTATATAAGCATCTTTTAATTCATTTGCCTTTAACGTTTCAATAACGATTTCTTCCATTTCTACTTTTGAAACAGGTATTTTCATTGCAAGCGAATCTGCTGAGTCATATAAACGTTCGATATGTTCTTCTAATTTAAATACTACTCCATCATATGCCCTGATTCCTTCAAAAACCCCGTCACCATAAAGCAATCCGTGGTCATATACTGATACTTTCGCATCTTCTTTTTCTACGAATTTTCCATCGAGATAAATTTTCATGATTAAACCACCATCAAAAATACGTTTAATGCAGATTAGATTTTAATTCTTAATATTTTTTTGTATTTGAAAGGCTTTCCAAAAATCCATCGATATGCTCGATTTCAAGATGCGGCATTACAACAATTCTCAATGCTTCGACACACCTACAAACTGAAACGTACCAGTTCTCTTCTCGCAATTTCATACAGGTATCGTGTTTATCTTCGTCTTTTAGTGCAACAATATTCATTACTGGATCGATTGCAGTTTCAAAACCATATTCTCTGGCTTTTTTTACCAAATGCATTGTTTTTTCCATCGATTCGTTTACAAGTTTTTTGTATCCATCAATTCCAAGTAATTTCATAATTCCCCAAGTGGACGCGACTCCAACTCCAGATCTAGTTCCAATTAATGTTGCCTGCTGTTTTTCAGTTAAATACGGGGCATCAACATCCAGATAGTTTTTAAAGGTATTGTTCTTAAATAAAATTCCTCCCGCAGAAATTGGAGCAAGTCCCATCTTGTGCGGATCTATGGTAATTGAAGAAACTCCGTTCAGTGAAAAATCAAAATCGTAATTATAGCCTTTTAATTTGTATTTATCGTCCAAAAATGGAATTACAAAACCGCCAAATGCAGCATCCACGTGGAGCAAAATATCGTTTTCAACCGCAATTTTGGATAATTCATAGATATTATCGATTGATCCAAGTTCAGTACATCCTGCAATCCCGACAATCCCAGAAATTTCGTTTTTAGAGTCTTCAATATAATCTCGAATGAATTTTACATCCATTGTAAAATATTCCGTTAAAGGGGGCCTTACAACGTTTAAATCCATCATATCTCTTGCTTTATCAAAAGAAAAGTGTGCAGTTTCAGGAATTATAATATTTTGCTGTTTATCTTTTGATTTTGAGATATTTTTAAATGCCCTCATTGCCGTGAGGTTTGCTTCCGTTCCACCAGAAATAATATATCCAAAAGCGTTATTATTATGCAAAATACCGCCGAGCATTGAAACTACTTCTTTTTCTAGCTTTGAAGTACCTTTGAATAATCCTGGGTCCCCCAAATTTGTTTCAAAAAACATTTCTGAAATTTTTCGAGCCATTGGGTGTGGTTTTGTGCACATTGAGCCTAAAATGTAGCCTTCTTCATATTTTAAATCCTGGCTCCTATATTTTCGTAATTCCTTTAAAATATCCTGTTCGTCCATCAGTAATCTACCAGTAAAGATTTTCTAATTTCTGTTAATTTTAATTGTTTATAAAATTATTGTAATTTTAAAATCACATCTAATCAGTTAATTCAACTATTTAAAAAAGAGATTTTTGTAAATATTTACAATTTTATTTTTCTTTTTGCTTTTCTGTCAGCCCAGCATTGAATGCAGATTCCAACAGGTAAAGATGCAGTATGACATCCATTTACCTCAATGAACACATCTAAGGCAGTTATTTTTCCACCAAGCCCCATTGCACCGATTCCCAGCTGATTTATCTTGTCCAGTAATTCTTTTTCCAGATTTCCGATTATTTTTTCAGGATGTCTAGTTCCAAGATCCCTTAAAAGAGCTTTTTTAGCGAGTTTTAATGAAATATCCGCAGTTCCACCTATTCCTACACCCAATACGATTGGAGGGCATGGTTTACCGCCCGCATTTGCAATTGTTTCGAGTATAAATTTTTTTATTCCATTTAAACCTTCAGAAGGGGTCAGCATCTTTAAAGCGCTCATGTTTTCGCTTCCTGCGCCTTTTGGAAATACGGATATTTCGATTTCATTATTCAAATTTTCACTAAATTCAAAATTTATAAATGGTGCCCCCATTCCTGTATTTGTACCCAAATTTTCCCTTGTAATCGGATTTACAACGTTTGGCCTAAGTGGAACCTCGGCTGTTGCTTTTTTTACGCCGTTTTCAATTTCTTTAAGTATTTCAATTATTTTTTCACTTGAAATTCCAGTTCCAATTTTCAAAAAAATAACTGGAACCCCAGTATCCTGACAAAGCGGGATCTGTTTTTCTTCTGCAATTTTATTGTTTAATTCGATTGCTTTTAATATACCCTTACATGCACCATGCTCTATTTCTTCAGCGTGTTTTAATTTGGATTTTACATCATCTGGAAGATAAATTGAGGCTTCTTTAAATAATTCGACAACTATTTCTGAAATATTACCCATAAAAACACCAATAATTATATCCTTTTTAAAATTTCTAACGGATTTGTTGTTAATGAATTTTCAAGTTCCCTAAATGACATTCCTGCACCAAGTCCCACTTTTCTTGCAAATTCATAGGTTATTAAATCGCTTGGAGCGTGCGTATCTGTATTTATAACCATTGGAATTTTTAATTCCCTTGCAACAGACACTACGTGACCGTTTGTAAGTGAGTGGCCTTTTCTAGATGTTATTTCAAAAAATATATTATTTTCAAGAGCATTTTGTGCAGTTTCGATGTCAATTAATCCAGGGTGTGCTAAAATATCCACATCTTCTGAAGATGATGCGTAATAATTTGTTTTTTCCGCCACAGGCTCAACTGGTGTTTCTCCGTGAACTAAAACAATTTCTGCACCCTCATCTTTACATTTTCTGGCCATTTTTGGGATTGATTTTGGTGGAATGTGTGTTAATTCAACACCCACAACAATCTCAATATCGCCCCAGTAGTTTGAAAGTTCTTCTTTTGCTAAAGTATTTTTTTCGATTAATTCCTTGTAATTACTTGCATCTGCGTGATCGGTTATTCCTATTGCCCTGTGTTCCAATACAATAGCCCTTCTTACCAATTCTGAAGGAATAAGTTCCCCATCACTGAATATCGTGTGGGTGTGAAAGTCGTACCTCAAAATATCACCAAAGCCCAAATTTATAATGTATCCAATTATAACTAATATCAAATAAATAATTTCCATGTGGAGAAATTATGGCAGAAGAAAAAATAATAAACTTGTCTCATGAAATTAAGAATTTTGTATATCCGAATGACCCTGAATTTAGCGTAAAAACTAAAAAAAATGGTAAATACTCGGTTTCAGAATTAAAAATGGGCGTTCATACGGGAACGCATATCGATTACCCGCTGCATATTGGGCTTACAAATGAAAAATTTGAAAATGTTTTTGGAAAGGGCTACTGTATTTCAATTGAAAATTTAGACAATTTTTTTAAAAATCCGCCCAAAAATTTAGAAATATTGTTAATAAATACGGGTTTTTCAAAATATTGGGGAAATGAAGAGTACTTTGAAAAGGAATGCGATATTGGAAAATATGTTGAAAAGATAATTTCCCTAAATCTAAACGCTGTTGGAATAGATTGCTATTCTATCGGGAACTTCGAAGTTCATGAAAAAATTTTATCTTCAAAAATTAAAATAATTGAAAATATGAAAAATCTTGAAATTCTGGAAAATAAATCGTTCAAATTCTTTGGATTTCCACTGAATATTGAAAAAATAGATGGATCTCCAATTAATGCGGTTGCATTTCTTTAAAAATACTATTTTTTAAATTTACCTTTTAAAAAAGTGTTGTATTGGTATTTGATTTTTTGATAACATTGATTTTTTTATTAAGGATTATAATAGTATTTATTGACAAAAAAATAATTTTTCTGTATGTATTATATACTAATAACAAATACTTTGATATGACATATTGCAAATATTTTATTAAAATAGCTATCTTCAACTATATCTATTAGATAAGTTAATGACCAATATTTATATAGGTATTAACCCTTAATAGATTTTATATTACCTAGATTAATCTATAGTATATATTGAGGTGTAAGATATGAAAGTGGCAATATTAGGTGCAGGATGTTACAGAACACACGCGGCATCCGGAATTACAAACTTTTCAAGAGCAGCTCAAGTTGCAAAAGAAGCAGGAATGCCAGAAATTGCAATGACGCATTCAACAATTACAATGGGTGCAGAATTGTTACACTTAATCCCTGAAATTACAGAAGTTGTTGTTTCAGACCCTTGCTTTGGTGAAGAACCTGGTATGATAGTACTCGACCAGTTTGACTACAAAGCAGTTATGGAAGCACACCTAGCAGGTGAAGCTGAAAAAGTAATGCCTGAAATCAGAGCAGCTGTGACAGCTAAAGCAAAGGAAACTCCAAAACCTCCTAAAGGATGTATTCACTTCGTACACCCTGAAACAATAGGTTTAAAAGTAACTGCAAGCGATGTTGAAGCTGTAAAAGATGCAGACATTGTAATTACATGGTTACCAAAAGGCGGAAGCCAGCCAGCAATCATTGAAAAATTCGCAAGCGAAATCAAAAAAGGTGCAATTGTAACACACGCATGTACAATTCCAACACCTAAATTCGCAAAAATCTTCAAAGACTTAGGAAGAGACGATTTAAACATTATTGCATACCACCCAGGAGCAGTTCCTGAAAATAAAGGCCAGGCATTCCTTTCAGAAGGTTTAGCTGATGCAGAAAAAGTAGAAGAATTCTACTGTATTGCAAAAGCTGCTAGAGGAGAAGCATTCAAAATGCCTGCAAAATTAATCAGCCCGGTATGTGACATGGGTTCAGCAGTTACCGCACCTGTTTACGCAGGTATTTTAGCTTACAGAGATGCAGTAACCCAGATTTTAGGTGCTCCTGCAGACTTCGCTCAAATGATGGCTGACGAAGCAATTACACAGCTCTTAGATTTAATGAGAAGCGAAGGCATTAAAAACATGGAAGATAAATTAAATCCTAAAGCATTAACCGGTACTGCGGACAGCATGTGCTTTGGTCCTTTAGCAGATATTCTTCCTGCTTCATTAAAAGTGCTCGAAAAACACGCAAACGAAAACAAATGCGAATGTGGCAATTCAATAAAACCTTAAATACAATAAAATATATTTCTTTTTTAATTTTCAGCGTAATTTACAATCCGGTGGTTTAATGATATTTTCGAAAATAAGAGGCAATTTTCAAGACCTCAAAGATGGAAAAATAAGTGTAAAACAGGGTTTAATCACAAAATCGGATGCAATTGAATTATTCAATATTAAAAACTGGAAGGATTATTTAGAACTTTTTTCAATAGCTTCTGAAGTTAGGGATTTTTTTAAAACTGAGATTGAAATCACTTCAACAGTTCACGTAACAAACGTCTGTTCTGTAAATCCAAAATGCGAATACTGCGGTTTTGCTGCAGGAACGAGCTCTGAAGGGTATGTAAAACCATTTAGATCAGATGATGATCAGATAAAATCCTCTGCTGTTGCAATTGAAAATTCAGGTATTAAAAGAGTTAGCTGTTCCTCCGGACATGGTTACAGTGGAAAAGAAGTAATAAGGGCACTTAAAGCAGTTAAATCAGCTTCCAATTTAGAAGTTTTGGTAAATGCTGGAGCCGACTTAACTGAAGACTGTATTTTAGAACTTAAAAAATATAATATAAACACAATATGTTGCAATCTTGAAACCATTAATAAATCCATTTTTAATAAAGTTAAACCCGGAGAAAATCTGGATGATAGAATAACTGTTTGTAATCTAGTTAAAAAATATGGAATTGAACTATCTTCTGGTCTTTTAATTGGAATAGGGGAAACTTACGAAGATAGGGCTGAACACCTCTTCTTTTTAAAAGAACGGGATGTTGAAGAAATTCCAATAATGGGCTTTAATCCGTACAAAGATACGCCTATGGAAAAGTGTCCGAAATGCTCTGCAATTGAGCAGGCAAAAACTATCGCGATTGCAAGACTATTGTTCCCAGATATTCGGATTACGTCACCAACTCCAACAATGGGCCCAGAATTAGCCCAATTTGCACTTTTGGGCGGTGCAAGTAATATTGCTACAGTAATTCCCGATAACCACCCGATGAACATTAAAGGTGTTGGAAATCCAAAAACAGGAAATCTCAACGATGTCATATGTATGATAAAAGAACTTGGACTAATTCCAAAACTAAATTAATTATTCCCATCCGCAAATAAGGTGAAATTATGAAAGAACTCATACAAAATTCATTAAATGATCTTGATTCTGCAATGGAACTTCGTGAAATTGTTATCAACAAAATTAACAATCAAAAATTAACAGAATCGGATATTATCGAAATTGTAGATGCTGTTGATGATCTAAGTTTTGAAGATACACAAAAATTAGGAAGTATTTTTCGTAGATTCCCACTAGGTTGCGATATATTGGAAATTGGGGTTGGGCCTTGTGCTTCATCATTAACCCTGCCACAATTTATCGAAAACTGTGTTTTAACAGATCATATGGGTTTTCCAATACACCTTTGCGGATATGCTCTTGCAGATATTGCAGAAAAAGAAGGATTAACACCAGTTGCGGTTATGAACGAAGTATATGATAACGTTGAAGTTCCACTCGATCTCGACCATTTTGGAAGATTTGGTCCAATGAGGTTTCCAAAAGAAATAACACACTGTATGGGAGACTGCTACTATAACGGACCGCCGTACAAAGGTTGCCCAAGGGACAGGATTCATAAAAGACTCAGCATAAAAGAAAGGGAATATTCCAACGAATTTGGAGAATGGGTAAAAAAATCGGCAACAGTCTGTGTAAATGTTGTTGAAGAACAGGGTGCTGGAGACCACGGTGCAGATATTTCTGAAATGGAAGACGTTTCAAAAGCGGCTCATAAATTTGGTAGGGGGGTTGAAGGAATATTCCATATCGGAAACGGTTACGAAGATTTAATATCCGGTTTAAAGGCCTGCAACGATTTGGAAGTTGATGCACTCGTAGTCGAAGGGGGGCCATTTAACAGGTCAGATGACAGACTCAAAGATTTTGCAAAAGCAGTTGCTGTTTCAAGAATCCTCGTTAAAGGGGGAGTTGTTGCAACAAACGGTGCATACGAAGATGAATGTAGAGTTGGACTTAGAAGTGGATTAAACGTAATATTATCAGGATTTAGTGGTAACCACCACGGATACATGTGTGGATATAATATTAAGGAAGCTAGACGGAATAATTTTGGACTTCCAAGAGTTTTAAAAATAATGAAAGAAGAAGCTGAAAAAATTAACATTTGTATTGCAAACAGGGAACTTTTAAAAGTGCTTGCAAAAAGCAGCAGATTTTTAAACTACAAAGGAAACCATATGATATATCCTTCGATGATTGGAGATTATTTTATGGGTGACGCCCACTGGGTAGCGGTTACGAACAGCAAAATGTATAACTCGCCATACTTTGGAAAAACACTTGATTCTCTCGAAGAAGAATTAGACTGTAATAAAGTCGGGGTTCTTGGCGGAAGGTATATTTCGTGGGGTATTGCAGATGCACTGAAACCTGAAGAATTATACGTAAGCGATGTTGACCCGTGGGTTGAGCATGCAACCGTCAAAATCTTAAATGATAACGGAATAAATGCATATGCTTGCAATGGTAGTGATAAAAAGGCTCTTGAAAGTGCTGACAAATCAGTAATTACTACCATGATACCTGAAATATTAATCAGAATTAAAAATAAATTTGATGCTATATCTTTAATTTAAACCTGCCAAGAGAGGCAGGCGCTTCTTTTGGTGGTCAGATGAACTGGAAAGGACATATTACTCTTGGAATAATAATGGGGCTTCCATTTATATCTGCTCCTGAACAGATTTTTTTACTGGTTGCTGGAGCACTCTATCCAGATCTAGATCACGACGTAAAATCAGAAATAGTTCAAAGGGGACTCTATATTTCAGGAGGCCTTATCTTAGTTTCTATTTTAGCATACCTATTTCGACCAGAATATTTCAACGTGGGATTTTTTATAGCTGCAATTTTGAGCAGTTTAATCTACGTTATTCCATATTATGCAGAACATAGGGGAATTACGCACACTTTTTTTAGTTTGGGCGTTATGTCAATTATATTGGGATATTTAACGTTTAAATTATCGATAATATCCCCAATAATGGCTTCTTTGATTGCTTTGATAATGGTTACAAACAACAATTTGCTTGGAAAAAGTATTGCAATTTCTGTTTTTGCATGGGTTTTGTACAGTATGATTTCGACGTCTTTTACGACATTTCAGGGGTTAAAATTTTACATAATTCCAATCGCTATCGGTTATTTGTCACATATCGTGGGTGACTGCATAACGCCAATGGGGTGCAAGGCACTTTATCCATCAAATTATACATTTAGAAAAAAAGAAGGTTTTTTTGGAGTTGCAATATGGGCACTCTTGGTCTTTTATGTTGTAAAACTCGTTTAAATTAAAAATAAAAAATAAACTAAAATAAAAATTATTTGATGTTTACAAGGTGCGCTGCTTTTTCTGCATTTTCCCTTGCTTTTGTAATATCATCTGACACTGCAAGGGCAACACCCATTCTTCTTCCAACTTTTGCGATAGGTTTTCCAAATAATCTTATTTTTGTGTCTTTTACTTTTGAAGCTTCGTGGATTTCATATTCTGGGGCCCATTTGAGAATTTCTGACTTTATAACGTGACTTGCACCTGGAAACAATATGTCAACGTTTACTGGGAGTCCCAATATTGCCCTTGCATGAATTTCAAACTCGCTCATTTTTTGAGTTACCATTGTAACCATTCCTGTATCATGTGGCCTAGGTGACACTTCACTAAATATCACTTCGTCATCCAAAACGAAGAGTTCTACACCAAAAATACCGTATCCACCAAGTTCATCGGTTATTTTCTTTGCCATTTCCTGTGCTTTTGCCTTTGTTGGTGCGCACATTGGGTGAGGTTGCCAGCTTTCATGGTAATCCCCGTCAATTTGAATATGCCCTATTGGTTCGCAGAACTTGGTTCCTTCAGAAGTTCTTGCAGTTAAAAGAGTAATTTCATAATCAAATTTGATAAATTCTTCGACGATTACCTTTGTTCCGATTCCCCTTGCAGCGCTTTTTGCGTAATCCCATGATTTCTCGATATCACGTTCAGATTTAATCGTACTCTGTCCTTTTCCTGATGATGACATGATTGGTTTTATGACACATGGAATTCCAATTCTTTGAACTGCTTCTTTTAATTCTTCCAGTGATTCTGCAAATTCATATTTTGCTGTCCTTAACCCCAATTTTTCAAATGCAAGCCTTCTGATTCCTTCCCTGTCCATTGTAAGCTTTGTTGCATTTGCAGTTGGAACTACGTGATATCCTTCTGTTTCCAGTTCTTTTAATGTATCCGTGTTTATGGCTTCGATTTCGGGAACAATTAAGTCAGGTTTTTCCCGTTCAATTACTGCCCTTAAAGCTCCACCGTCTTTCATATCTATTACGTGGAATCTATGTGCTACCTGCATTGCAGGTGCATTTTCGTAAGAATCAACTGCAATACATTCTACACCAAACCTTTGAGCCTCGATAATTACTTCTTTTCCTAATTCCCCACTTCCAAGAAGCAGTATTTTCTTAGCATTTGAAAAAAGAGGAGTACCAACCATTGTTTCACCAAGCGTGTTAATTCATAACAGTATTCTAAATTTTATAGATAAAAAATATAAATAAATTTTGTTATAATATATTATAAGTTTAATCATGGCTTATTTTAAATTTCAACATTTTTTAATTGTTTTGAAATAAAATCAAAACTTGTGATATAACTTTGAAACTAATCGGTGAACTAAATGCCTCAAAAAGACTCCTGTCTTGATGATATATTAGAAACTTCTGAAAAATTGGAAAATATGTCCCAAAATAAAGATATCGAAACCATAAAATTGAGCGATATAATCGAAAAAATGATCGAAATAAACTCGATCGTTAGAATTGAAAAAATCTTTGAAGAAAAGATCGTGTCTGGAAACCCAGTTGTAAACGTCGTTGTAAATGATGGATCTGCAAGAGGGCTTTTATCTCTTTGGTCTGAACAGATTGATCTTTTGAACGGTATAAACGAAGGAGATGCAATATTGATTGAAAATGCGCATGCTCCAAAAAAATATAAAGATAGAATACATCTGGCACTCTCAAAATCTGGTAATATCTCAAAATATGAGTCAGGTCTGCCCAGCATTGATGAACTCTTGAAAAATTCCAATGCTAAAAAGAACGATTTTTCAAGGAAACTTATTTCTGAACTAAAAGAGGGAATGGGTGCTGAATTAAGGGGATTAATTGTTGCAATTCATTCAAAAGAACCCTACTTTCCAGTTTGCGATAAATGCAATAAAAAAATGGTCTTAAAAAAAGGTTATGCGATTTGTAAATGCGGAAATAAAGTTGATGAAGAAGATGAAAATTTAAAATGGCTGTTTTTATGCACCTGCACGCTTGATGATGGATCAGAAACCATTAGAACTACATTAAATGATAATACGGAATATTTAGAATTTAAAGAACTTAAAAGAATTATTATCGATGATGAAAATATTTTGGATGTTTTAAACGAAAAAATGCTGGGGTTAGACATATTAGCATCCGGATTTACAATATACGATGAATATCTAAAAGATACGGCTTTTAGATGCAATTCATGGAATAAAATAAATGTTATGGACGAATTTAACAATAAATTAAAGGGATAAATCATGTATAAACTTCAAAAAATTGGAGACGTTGACCAGTCGCTGATTGATGGCAAAATCGCACTTATCGGGACCGTTATTGGAATGGAAAATGAAGATAATTACGATAAATTAGAAATTGAAGATGCTTCTGGAAAAATTCTTGTGTCTAAGGATAAATCTATTGAAATAATTCCTAGTTCACGTGTTTTGGTTTTTGGAACTGTAAAAATAACTCCAAAAGGGCTTATTATATTTTCAGAAGCTGTAGTGGATGTTAGCGAGTCGTCTCCAAAATTACTTGGGAAATTTATGGAAAAAATAGAAAATTACGATATTTAACGGTGTATTATCATGAGGATACCTGTAAAAAAAATACCGATAAAAGAAATAACTTCTGGAAAATTTGTTGAAACCGAAGGCCAGTGGGAATCAAATTACATTGTAACCGAAAACTCGGAAAAGGTCTCAAGGGTTGCACTATATGGTGTGATAGTTTCAAAATACTCAAATATTGCAAAGGAATTCTGTTCTGTTACTGTCGAAGATCTAACTGATGATATTCGAGTTTCAGGTTTTAAAGGAATGGCCAAAAAACTTGAAAATTTCAATAAAGGAGACGTTGTACTCGTTGTTGGAAGGCTTAGAAAAGATTTAAAAGAAAATACATACGTATTTCCTGAAATCGTTAGAAAAGTTGAAGCTGACGAATTTTTCTTAAATGTCTTTGAAAATTACTAGTGTGGTTAGAGTGGATTTTGAAATAATATCCTACAAAACGATAAATTCCACAAATCTTTACGCTTACGATTTGGGAAAATTGGGTAAACGAAATAAAATCGTAGTTTCAGAAATTCAAACTCACGGGAAAGGCCGGTTGGACAGATCGTGGTTTTCTAACAAAGGTGGACTTTATTTCTCGGTTTTAATGGATATTAAAGACGTTGGAAAACTTGAAAAAATAAATTTCCTTGGATCTCTTTCGGTTGTAGAAACTTTAAAAGAATTTTCGGATAAAAAATTTGAGATAAAATGGCCTAATGATGTTTTATTTGAAAATAAAAAAATATGCGGAATATTAACTGAATTAAACGTGAGTAGTGGTTATTTGGTACTTGGAATTGGACTAAATATAAACAATACAATTGATTCTGAAATTAAAGAGATCGGAACTTCGTTAAAAGAAATAGAAAATCTAGAATTTAACGTTGATTTAATTTTAAATAAATTTATTGAAATATTTACTAAAAATTTAAAAATTGACGATGAATTACTTCTTGAACGTTACAAAAAATACTCAAAAACCATGTTTAAAAATGTGAATTTGATAATCCTCGAAAAAACAGTAACTGGAAAGGTTGTTGATATCTCATACAACGGAATTCATATCAACACCGGAAATTACGTTGAAGTATTTAACGCTGGAGATTGCATCCATTTAAGATAAAAAGGTGATAATTTGATCTACAAATTGAATGGAAGAGGTTATGACTCAAATTCGTACCTGATAGTGGATAAAAAGGTCATTTTAATAGATCCTGGAACTCCAGGAACCTTTGAACTTTTAAAAAAGGATGTTTTAAAGTATACTGACAAAATAGATTATATTATAAACACCCACTGCCATTTTGACCATGCTGGAAGCGATTATCTGTTTCAGGAAGAATTCAATGCTCCTGTTTTAATACATGAATCCGAATTACAACACCTTGCAACAGATACTGAAGTAACAGTTAGCAGGCTTTTTGGTGTTAATTTAACGCCCCCAAAAGATATTTTTACAATTGGGGAAGTTGAATCCGAATTAAACGAAATTGGAATTGAAATAATACATACTCCAGGACATACTGCTGGAGGAATAAGCATTTTGTATAAAGATTCGCTAATTACTGGAGATACGCTATTTGCGTACGGCGTTGGACGTAGTGATCTTCCAACAGGAAATCTTATAAGTTTGCGAGAATCCATAAACTTGCTCGAAAAAATAGCCTATAAAAACGGAGTTTTAAAAATATACCCTGGCCACGGAGAAGCTGGCGATTTGAGCGCATTTTCAAATGCAATGTTATTTATATAAATTAAACCCCCAAACTAATCATCGTTTTAAAATGTTGTGGTAAAAGATGTTGGCGGCACTAATACCCGTATCCCCCCTATCAAATGTTAAATCAAGACTGAAAGAATTTTTAAGTTCTGAAGAACGAATTGAACTCATAAAAAACATTCTTCTCGATACTTACGAAACCGTGAAAGAATGTTCTGATGCCTGCTACGTTGTAAGTAAGGATGAAGAAATTTTAGAATTTTCAAAAAATCTTGGAATAATCCCAATTAGAGAAGATAGCAGCGTTAAAGGATTAAACGAAGCTATAAGCTTTTCTTTAAAATTTATAAAAGAGGATTCTATTTTAATAACTCCTGCAGATGTTCCGCTCTTAAAAGAAGAGAATTTAAAAGCAGTTACCGATAAATCAGTTAAAAATTCGATAGTTATATGTCCTTCAAGGGGTGGTGGCACGAATTTGCTCCTTTTAAATCCCAAAGAGTGCATCAAAACACAGTTTGAAGGATTTAGCTTTTTAAAACATATTGAAGAAGCCGAAAAAAACAATTTAAAAGTAATAAAATGCCATTCTTTCTACACTTCGATAGATGTAAACACCGTTGAAGACTTAGGAGAAATTTACATTCATGGAACTGACACAAAAACATATCAGTACTTAAAAAATCTCGGTATAGAAGTACTGCCAAAACATTCGTCCGCCGGAAGATTTAATGTAATAAGAAAATAAAAATATATTTTTAAAAATAAGTTAGGGTCTCATGCCCCCAACACTTAAACCCATTTTTTCGTCGAATCCCATTATAATGTTCATATTTTGAATTGCCTGACCACTTGCTCCTTTTACAAGATTGTCTATTGCTGAAACTACGACAATTCTTCCGTGCTGGTCGATTTCAAATCCTCCGATGTCACAGAAGTTAGTTCCACGAACTCCAGTTAATGAAACCATCCCTTCTTCAAAAATTCTTACGAAAAATTCGCCGTCGTAGAATTCTTCATAAATTTCAATTACATCCGCCCTGCTTACGTCTTCTTTTAAATACGAATGTGCAGTGGTTAAAATTCCCCTTGTAACTGGAAGTAAATGGGGAGTAAATGAGACTTTTAATTTTTTATTTCCAAGATATTCGAGTTCTTTTCCAATTTCAGGGCTGTGTCTGTGTTTCGTTATTTTGTATGCCCCAAGATTTTCATTTACGTTTGGAAAATGCGTGGTCTGACTTGCTTCAACCCCTGCACCACTTACTCCAGATTTTGAATCAAAAATTATCCTTTCATCAACTAGATCATTTGCAACCAATGGTGCCATTGAAAGAATTGCTCCTGTTGGGTAGCATCCAGGATTTGCAATTGTTTTTGACTTTTTTATTTTTTCCCGGTGAAGTTCTGGAAGGCCGTAAACCGCAGATTCTATTTTTCCAGTGTGTTTCAAACCATACCATGATTCGTACATTTCAATGTCTTCAAACCTGTAATCTCCACTCAAATCGATTATATTGATTCCTTTTTCATGTAGTATCGGAACTATTGCCATTGATGCCCCGTGAGGCGTTGCACAAAACACAATATCTGTATCGATATCTTCTGGAGCAATATTTTGGAATTCTAAATCATTATAGTTTCTTAAATTTCTTACCTGCGGGTGAAAATCGGTTAACTTTTTTCCAGCCTCTTTTCGTGACGTCACATTCAAAACTTCGACTTTCTCGTGAGTTGAAAGGAGTCTTAAAAGTTCTGAACCTGTATAACCCGTTCCGCCTATTATCGAAACCGTTTTCATTAAAACCACCTTTTAAAATAATACGAATATTTTTGCTGTATAAAATAAACCTTGATAAAATAAAAAAGTAATGATTCTTCCACATTAGAAATCATTTTGCATATTTCAAAAATTAAAAATAATTAAAAGTATCCTATCTGCCATTTTTCGTAGTGTACTCGTTCTTTATCGAATTTTTCCACAGGAACTGGCTTTTCTGCAGGATGTCCTAACGCCACAACTGAAAATGGAATCACATTTTCCGGTGCATGCAAAACTTTTCTCATTTTTTCGACTCTTTCTTCTACGGGGTAAAATCCAAGCCAAACCCCGCCGATTCCCCGATCCTGGGCTTCGATTAATATATTTTCAGTTGCTGCGGCACAATCTTGAGCCCAGAACTGTTTACATGACCCATTTACCCTACCCATATTTCCGCAAACTACTATTGAAACCGGTGCTTCATTTAACATTTCTGCTTGCCTGCTTATTTTAGAAATTCCTGAAAGCATATCTTTATCCCGAACAACTACAAAATCCCAAGGTCGTTGATCACAGGCACTCGGTGCAGACATTGCTGCTTTGAGCAGATCGTCGACAATTTCTTCTGAAACGTCTTCAGAAGTGTAGTGTCGGATACTTCTTCTTTCAAACACTGCATTCATATTTTAACCCCTCTTTTTCGTTTAAATGTATTTTAACCCCTAAATTTGGTTTCCACATATAAAATATCAATCCTTCAAAGACATATATTTTACCACTGAGTGCTAATTATTAGATAACCTAATGACAATTTTATATATCTTGATTGCTATAGTGACTATCGGTGCTCATATGATAGGAACGTGCATGCGATTTTCAAAACCTGAAAAAGGAGTAGATTTTACAGATTGGGGCCTTCATTTTTGCCCAAATATTGATGAACACTTCAAAAATAAACTTAATGGGTTTCATGCGCCTATCGTAGATATAGGAACCCCGAATAAAACAGAAGGACTTGAAAAATTAAAAAATATAATTGATAATATCCATGGAGCAGATTATTTAACAATACACCTCCACAATGGAAAAGAGCCTGAATACTATACTCTTTTAGATAATGTTTCAAAATTGAACGAATATTCAAAAAAAAGAAACATTGAACTTTGTATCGAAAATTTAAGAAAGGGATTTTCCTCAAAACCTGAAAATATAATGAATGTTGCAGAGGAAACCGGATGCAGAATAACTTTTGATATCGGACATGTTGCCTATGAAAACAGAATGCACTGTATCGACCTTTTTTCAGATAAAATTTACAACGTACACACTTACGAAAAAGAATACGACAAAATAGGGCATGTTGCTCCAAAAGATTTAACAAATTTAAAACCTGTTTTAGATGGCCTTTTAGATGTTGGCTGTGATTTCTGGCTTATAGAATTGATGAATGTCGAAGAAATAAAAAATACGAAAAACATGTTAAATAAATACCTTGAATACCATAAATAAATTAAGTATTTCTAATTAATTTGGGTGTTATTTTGGATATCGAGTTTAAAAAATCGTTTAAAGAGTTAACTTTATCTAAAGATTGCTTAAAAATTATAGGGGAAAATAAAATTGATTTAAAAAAAATTGCAATTGGAGAATTTTCTGGAAGGGATAGTGCGGCTGCAATTATAAAAGCTTTTGAAAATCCAGAAATTGATGCAGTTTTACCCATTTTAGCATTTACTGGTACAGATTACGGTGAAAAGGAAATTTTTTATCGAAACTGGAATGTAATAAATAAAAAAATTAAAGAAACTTACGAAAATAAAATATTACTGCCCCTTCACTTTATTTTTGAACCGAAACTCTGGAATGCGCTTAACGGAAGATTTGTTGCATATACTGTTCAAAAATACGGTTATTACACGCCGTGTATCGGGTGTCATGCTTATTTAAGAATGTTAAGAGTTCCTCTTGCAAAACATCTTGGAAAAAAAATTATTAGTGGGGAGAGGATACTCCACGATAATGACTTTAAAATAGACCAGTTCAAAGAAACTCTCGAAACTTACTACAAAATATGCGAAGAATTCGATGTAGAACTTATTTTTCCAGTAAAAGACATTAAAGATGGGTCCAAAATAAAAGAAATTATTGGGGATAATTGGGAACAGGGTCAAAACCAGTATTCTTGCATGTTTAGTGGAAATTACCGAGATCTGGACGGCAAAGTAATATTTGAAAAGGAAAAAATTGTAAAAATATTAAACGAATTCATATACCCTGCATCCATTGAAATATTGAAAAAAGGATACCAAAACAATTTTAACTATCTCGAAACAGTGAAAAAGTTTCTTTAATGGATGTAACATGAGAACTTTGCTTGTATTATTAGATGGGCTTGGAGATAGGCCTTCTTGTATTTTAAACGATAAAACTCCACTCGAATATGCAAAAACTCCAAACTTAGATGCTTTTGCGAAAAAAAGCATAACTGGGTTGATGACACCATATAAAAGGGGCGTACCGCTTGGAACGGAAGTTGCCCATTTTTTACTATGGGGATACAGTTTATCAGAATTTCCTGGAAGGGGCGTTATTGAAGCTTTAGGCGAAGATATTGAACCTAAAGATAATGCCATTTATCTAAGGGCTACTTTTGGGTACGTGGAAAGAAAAAATGGATTTTTTGTAAAAGACAGGCGCACTAAAAATGTTTCAACCAAAGAAATAAAACGCCTTATAGAGTCCCTTCCAAAAAAAATTGAAAATTATGAATTTAAATTACATTATTCATTTGATACACACTGTATTTTAGAAATAACTTCTCCAAATTATGAAATATCTGATAAAATATCCGATAGCGATCCATTTTATCGAGAAAGGCATGTTTTGAAAATAAAACCACTTAATAATCTACTAAAATCGTTAGAATTTGAAAATGCAAAAAAAACTGCCAACATATTGAACGAATATCTTTTAAAATGTAACGAAATTTTGGAAAACCACCCCCTAAATATTGAACGAGAAGAAAATGGACTTCAACTTGCAAATTTCTTACTTACAAAGTGGGCAGGTCAAAAAACTGAAATTGACTCATTTAAAGATAGGTGGGGTATGAATGCTGCCATAATTGCAAAAAGTAGCGTTTTTAAGGGCCTGTCAAAATTGCTGAAAATGGATTACTATCCTGAAGGAGATTTTCAAAAAGCATTTTTAAAAGGAATTGAATTAAAAAATTACGATTTTGTACACATCCATACCAAAGAACCCGATGAAGCAGCACATACTAAAAATCCAGCTAATAAAGTTGAAGTTATTGAAAAAATAGATAAATGTCTTGAAAA
This sequence comes from Methanococcus maripaludis, assembly GCF_013760955.1. Classification (NCBI taxonomy): domain Archaea; kingdom Methanobacteriati; phylum Methanobacteriota; class Methanococci; order Methanococcales; family Methanococcaceae; genus Methanococcus; species Methanococcus maripaludis. Next base: position 343,275 of record NZ_JACDUL010000003.1, read on the forward strand.
GATAAATAAATTAAACGAAGAGTTAATAATTGTTACGTCTGACCATTCTACGCCCTCTGTTGGAACATTAATCCATTCTGGAGAAGAAGTTCCGATTGCAGTATTTAAAAATGGAATTATAACTGATTCAAATAAATATTTTAACGAAAAAGAATGCTCAAAAGGATATATAAAGATCGAATCAAAAGATTTGATGAATTTAATACTGCTTTACACAAACAAAGCGGCATTATATGATACAAGAATTGGAAATAAATTTTTAAGATATATTCCAGACGATGATTCGATTGAACATTTGAGATAGGTAATAATTATGCCAAATTTATACTCCCATCTTGTTTTATCAAAAATATTTCTTGAGAAGGAATTTGCTGAAAATAGTTTTGATTTAAATAATTTCTACTTGGGGGCCTGTGTACCCGATATTGGGTATTTTTCAGATGTTGAACGAAAAATTACCCATTTTTACGATTCTGCTCCGGAAAAATTTTTTGAAAATAATACGGGTTCTGAAAAATCGTTTTTAAAAGGGTATAAACTTCATTTGTATTTAGATAATATCTGGAAATATGAAATAAGGCTTAAAAATAATATTTCGATTGAAGAAAATGCCTTAATCTACAATTATTTTGATGCGTTTTTGAAAAATAAGTTCAACATTGAATTAGAATCTTTTAAAAACTTTGTTTTAAACGGAAACTGCGATTTTCTAAAAAAATTAAATATTGATAGGAGTACGTGTAAAAACTGGAAAAAAAATTCATTTTATAATATTTCTGAGTTTGAATTTAATGGAAAATATCAAAAAATAGTTGATGAATACTTAAAAATTTTAAAAATTTGTTAAAAATAATTAAATTAAAATTATGCTGTTTTTATCAATATCAAACGAAATTTCGTCCCCTATTTTAAAATCTGTTGGAGTATTAGTTTGAACCGTGAATAAAAAATCACTGTGTTTTATAACATATCGTGTAATACTGCCTAAGAATTCACGATCTAAAATTTTTCCCTGAAATTTTCCATTACCAAGATCCAGTGATTCTGGCCTCACAAAATACTTTTTATCAGCGTGATTTTCAATATTTAATTCCTCGATAACTGAAAGAGGGAGTTCATTGACGACCCCAATAAATTTAGCGACAAATTCTGTTTTAGGGCTTGAATAAACCGAATAAGGTTCTCCAAACTGTTCGATTTCCCCTTTATTCATTACTGCGACTTTATCCGATAATGCAAGTGCTTCTTCTTGGTCATGTGTCACATAAATCGTTGGAATTCCCAAATTCCTTTGTAATTCTTTAAGCTCTTTTCTCATTTTTATCCTAAGTTTTGCATCTAAATTGCTTAAGGGTTCGTCTAAAAGCATTGCTTTTGGTTCAATTACCATTGCTCTTGCAATCGCAACTCGTTGCTGCATTCCCCCACTCAATTCTTCAATGGAATATTTTTCATACCCGCCTAAATTTATGATATCTATTGAATTTTTCACTTTTTCAGAAATTTCACATTTACCAAGATTTTTTAGCTTTAAACCATATGCGATATTTTCAAAAACAGTTAAATGGGGAAACAATGCATAGTTTTGAAATACCATGCCAATATTCCGTTTATTTGGTGGAATATTTGTTATATCCTCGCCATTCAAAAAAAGCCTGCCTTGATCAGGTTTTTCGAACCCCGCTATAACCCTTAAACACGTCGTTTTTCCGCACCCGCTGGAACCAACAAGAGAAACCAGTTCTTCAGCGCACTCAAAATTAATATCTTTTAAAACTGTGTTTTTTTCGAAGTTTTTTGAAACATTTTCAAGTTTTAAAACCATTGTTTATCCCCTTTCAATCTCAATATCCCTAGAATTCCAATTATCGAGAGTATGGCCATAAACAGTGAATAACATGCCCCAACACCAAGTTGCCGATTTATCGTGGATTCAAACACCATTGCAGATAAAACTTTTGTATTTGCAGTCATTAAGAAAATTATGGATCCTAACGACTTTATTGTTGCAATAAATGTATATATCATGCTAAATATTATTGCAGGCTTTAATAAGGGGAGTACTACTTTGTAAAATGTCTTTAACCTATTTGCACCCAAATTAAGGGATGCTTCTTCAACAGATTCCTCTATCTGGGAAAGTACCGAATTTCCAGTTTTAAATGAGAATGGGAGCTTTCTAACCATGCAATTTAAAATTATAATTGAAGACGTTCCTGTAAGTAACAACGGATAATTATTAAATGCTAAAAGATATCCCAAACCCATAAATGTTCCAGGTATTGCAAATGGAAGTGTTATTATCAAATCCATCAGTTTTCGACCAAAAAACTTCCCCCGATATACGACATAAGCATAAGCAACCCCTAAAAATGCCACCAATATGCTTGACGATAGTGAATATAAAAGCGTATTTTTTATCGCCAACTCTCCTGCGCTGATTGCTTCGAAAAAATAATCTAACGTCAAAGTATAATTATGGCCAAAACTCTTCGTAAATGAAGCCACAAACACTGCGAAAAACAAAAGATATGCAATTATTGAGAAAAATACCGCTGGAAGTCCCAGAATTACTTTTTGCATATTACTTAGTGAATATTTTGTTAATCTAGAGTTTTTAAGTCCGTAACCCTTGTGATATTTTGAATATAAATAAAAAAGGGCCAATGAAGGAAAAAGAAGTATCACACTGAGTGTTGATGCCATTTGGGTATTATACCTCCCGATTATCTCAAAATACGATGCTGTTGCAAGGGTGTTAAAATTTCCGCCGACGATTATTGGGGTTCCAAAATCAGCCATTGACTGCATAAATATCAAAAGCCCCGCGCTCAAGATTCCGGGAATTAATAGGGGTAACGTTACTTTTTTGAAAACCTGAAATTCGTTTGAACCGAGATTTCTTGCAGCATCCTCAAATTCTCCAGAAATTCCAAGAAGTACCGCAGAAATTATAAAAAATGCGGTTGTCGTGTAGTCGATAGACTGCATTATTACAACACTTTTCCAGCCGTAAATACTTGGTTCAAGTCCCAGTAATCCATAGGTGATGGCCCCGTGCCGTCCAAAAAGAAAAACATATGCGAGTGATGAAATAAAGCCCGGAGTAATTATGGGTAGAAAAACTGCAATTTTAAAAAAATTTTTAAACTTAAAATCTGTTTTAAAAATTATTATTGAAAAAATAAAACCCAATGCGAGAGAAATTACTGTTGAAAAACATGCTACAACGACACTGTTTTTTAAAATGCCAAAATAGTACGAATCTGAAATAAATTTAGAATAAAATTCGAGTGTAAAACCGTTTGAACCGTAAACTGACTGCATAAATACAATAAGTACTGGGTACATTATGAATAACAATAAAAAAGCATTTGCAAGTATATAAAAACCATTTTCAAGGATTTTTGGGTAAATTTTTTGTAGCATTTCTTTTTTAAAAAGTTCTTTCATTTACTGCACCTGCAAAAAAATAGATAAAAAATTATTCAGTAGTTGAAATTTCCCGGTATCTGGATTCCCATTCGTCCAAAATTCTGTCTCGGTTTTCTCCCCAGTACACGAAATCCATGTCGATGAAGTCGAGCTCTTCAGGGTTTGGAACTCCTTCAATAACTTCAATATCTCCCCTCACCGGTACACGAGGGCTTGCCTGCATCAACACTTCCTGACCTTCTTTTGAAAGACACCAATCAACAAATATTCTTGCGTTTTCAGGGTGTTTTGCACCACTTACTATTGAAACTGGTGAAGGCCACCAGATAACGTTATCTAAAAATACAGATTTTACAGGTAATTCTGAATCTGCGATTAATGTCGTGTGTGGATCAGGTGCTACACCATAAGCGTATTCACCAGCAGTTACTAAATTTCCTGGTCCACTTCCCCTTTTTGTAAGGAACGGGGTGTTTTGGTAGAATTTATCAAGGTAGTTCCAACCTTCTTCTTCACCATACATTTGAAGAATTCCACATATTGTAAAGTATGCCGTGCCCGACACAGTCGGGTTTGATGCGATTAATTCGCCACTGTATTCTTCAGTTATTAAATCATCCCAAGTTTCTGGCTCAGGTAATCCTTTTTCCGACATTAAATCAGTATTTTCCAAAATTCCTATTGTAACGAGGGAAACTCCTGTCCAATAACCATTTTCTTCAACAAATAATGGATCAATCTCTTTTGCGTTTGGAGATTTGTATGCTTCGAGCAATCCATCGTTTTGTGCACTTATAAATGCATCTATTCCCCCTCCAAGCCATACATCTGCTGAAGGATTACTTTGTTCAGCCTTTAGTCTGGAAAGTGCCTCACCAGAGGATAATGATACGTATTCCATTTTTATTCCAGTATCTTTTTCAAATTCTTCTGCAATTAGATCAAGTCCGCCGTATGCAACATATACGGTAACAATCTTTTCTTCTTCAGAAACTGCTGAAGCTTGTTGTTCAGTACATCCTGCAAATACGAGAACTGCCATAATGCATAAAATAGCGAGTATGCCATTTAATTTTTTCAAGATTACACCTCCGAAATACATTACTTAGTGTTTATTATAGTATTTAATAATGTCATTAGATTAAAAAATATAGAATATGCCAATTATAAAAATTAATATGAATAAACATTAATCGTAGCATTTTGACAGAAGGGATCTTGACCTGTTAAGTGCAGAAATATAGAGTTTTACAATTAAAGGAGATATTATTGAGTAGTAAGATCGATATTTATTAATTAAACCTTTTTTATTTAGGCCCCTTGAAAGTTGGGCATTTTTTGTAGTTTCAAACTCCCTTTTGGCAACTTCGATCGTTGAAAATGTCATCCAAGGCCCAATTCCAAGGTCTCGATTGTAATTTGAAATAAATTTAATTAATGCTTCAATTGAAACTGAATTGATAAACCACTGTATTGTAAAAACATAAGCAAGCAATCTGTAAGCGTTAATTAACCCATTTTGGCCCATTACAAAGTAATAAAACAGCACCAAATATATTGAAAAGAAAATCCATTTTTTTGATATTACTTCAAATCTTTTAGTTATTACAACAACTGTAATTGATACTAAAAAACCATAAAATGGATTGAAAATTATTAAAATGAGTAATAAAAGGGTAAAAATTATGTATATCTTTATTTTACCGTTTTCCATATTTTAACCTAGTTTATTTTTACCCCTAATTCTGAAAGTATGTCTTTTGGGAATGGTTTTATTATGTAGTAAACAAGCACGCACGACAGGAGTTTATCCACCAAATTCGCTGGAACTCTGGCTAAAAATGCTGATGAAAAAATATCCTGGCCAGAATGTAAAAATACCGCAGTTAATAGGTCAACACCTCCGCCAACAAGTCCGCCGTATAGGTAAACTGCGATTGGTGTTCCAACCATTGGTGCAAGTATTGCAAGTACAAGACCCACAATTATTGAATTTTTAAGGGTTATTCCCCCTTTCATTGCAGCAAACCCTGAAACAATTCCAATTACAATATTTACTAGCGAAAACGGAATGTATGATGGGTCGAGTATAAATCCAAGTAAAATATTTGTAAAAAGACCCACCAAAGCTCCACCAACAGGGCCTAACAAAAAACCGCTCAATACTGTTCCAATGCTATCCAAAAAGATAGGCAAATTTAAAAAAGTTGCAATTTGGCCACCGATCGCATTGATTGCGATTCCAACGGGAATTGTTGTCATGTAAAGTACTTTTTTGTTCATTATAGCACCATTAAAGTTTAATGGCAATATTCTGGATTATAAAGTATTTAATACTGTCATTAAAATTATTAATGGATATGGGTGCAATTTAAAAGTAAAAGTTAATCTCCAAATTTTAAATCATAAACAGAAAGTTTGTCCTGTAATAAGTATATTATAAAAAATGCAACCATGAAAGAGAGAATTTTGTCTGCGAAATTTGTATAAAGTCCTGCGGCAAATGCAGCAGTTGGAATCCCCTGTCCAAGCGCAATTATCGTTTGAGTAATATGTCCCACTCCACCGTCAGTTATTCCGCCAAAGAAATATATCGAAACCATATTTCCCATGATTGAAGAAATTATTGATACAACTATTGCGGCTAAAAATATTGTTTTAAAATTAATATTTTTTGTGTGAAGCATTATTCCAGCAGTAAGCCCGATTAAAACATTTACGACTGCAAAAAGAAAGTTTTCCTTAGATATTAAAATACCAGTTATCAAATTTGTGGCAAGCCCTACAAGCGCCCCAATATGTGGGCCCAGTACCATTGCACTGAATATCGTTCCGATACTGTCAAGATAAAGTGGAAAAAGATAAACACTTTCAACATATGAACCAAAAATATTTAGTCCCATACTAAGCAATAAAATTCCAGAAAATAAAACTCCGTATCTCAAAACATCCCCTCAAATGTGATATTAACACTATCCAAAAAAGTAATATATAAAGGTTAAGTTTTGAAAGGATTTAGAGATTTTATTTTCTAACAGGACATACTTCTTCGCAGTCCTTACAAAAAATGCATGAATTTAAATCCACTTTGATAATTTTAGATTTTAATGCATCTTCTGGAGATAATAATGCATTTAGAGGGCAGAATTCAACGCATTTTAAGCATAAATTGCACTTTTCAGGATTTATCAATATTTTACCATTCTCAAAAGAAATTGCCTTTTTAGGGCATTTTTGAATACAGAGTTTGCAGTTATTGCATTCCTTTGTAACTTCTGGAACTTTCGAAACTGGCATTTCATTTTTTAAAATAGGAATTGTACAAACTATTGAGCAGTACCCGCATTTTATACATTTTTCAGGATCTACTGAAAACCTATTTTTTTCAATTGCTTCAACAGGACATGCATTCAAACATGCTCCACAGTGTTCACAAATTGTATCCCTAAATTTAAAAACAGATATTGCATTAGTTGGGCATACATCAACACACAATCCACAACAGATGCATTCTTCAAGTTCCGGGCTTTTAGTTTCTCCGAGAAATTCTGGATTTTTATGTGGTTTAAATAAATTAAAAATAATATTTTTCAAAAATTTTCCTTTTGTAAAAATTTTGTTAAACTCTTCGTCGTCGTAAGACATGTTTTCACAATAAATCCAAATGTATCAATTAGTTTGAATATTATCAAAAAAGCGCCCTGGCCGGGATTTGAACCCGAGTCACAGGAGTGACAGTCCTGTATGATAGGCCGAGCTACACCACCAGGGCATGTGAAATAAATAATTTTGAGCGGGCCCGAAGGGATTCGAACCCTCGACCGCCTGATTAAAAGTCAGGCGCTCTACCAGACTAAGCTACGGGCCCAGATTGCTTGTTTTGAAAATAGAAGTAAGGCGCCCTGGCCGGGATTTGAACCCGAGTCACAGGAGTGACAGTCCTGTATGATAGGCCGAGCTACACCACCAGGGCATGTGAAATAAGAAGTGACCGGCAGCGTCACATTGTTCCCACCAGATGGCAGTACTTAATGAATCGCTGGGAGGCTTAATTTCCGAGATCGGGATGGGATCGGATGGACACCCCCGCTTTGACCGCCGTATCAAAACAGCTAGGAGTTAATAACTCCAATGTACGTGTTTTTTGAGCGGGCCCGAAGGGATTCGAACCCTCGACCGCCTGATTAAAAGTCAGGCGCTCTACCAGACTAAGCTACGGGCCCCGAAAGAATATGTGAGTCCCGCGAGCCGGATTTGAACCAGCGACATGCGGATCTACAGTCCGCCGTTCTACCAGTCTGAACTATCGCGGGAATATAAGTGGTGGGCCTGCCCAGATTCGAACTGGGGTTTCAGGATCCCAAATCCCAAAGGATGACCAGGCTACCCCACAGGCCCATAAGACGACTTATATTTGAACTTACCTATTTATAAAGGTAACTCAAGCCCCGGGGGGGATTCGAACCCCCGACCACCTGATTACAAGTCAGGCGCTCTACCAGGCTGAGCCACCGAGGCAATTTGTTCGCATACTCAATAATAGTATCATTATATATAAAGCTTTCGGTAGTTCAATATTCTTGTTAAATTATTTTTTCAAATAATTATCGTGTTTTAGATTTAAAAAGATATTATAAAATCATTTTAAAATAAAGATTGAAGAAATAAATGTAGAGTTAGATTCCTCTTTTTGCGAGGAGCTTTTCTTCTGGAATTTCATCGATGTTTATTCCAACCATTGCTTCCCCTAAGTTTTTGCTTACTTCTCCGATTACATCTGGCTTATCAAAGTTGTAGGTTGCTTCAACAATTGCTTTTGCCCTTGTTGCAGGGTTTCCGGATTTGAAAATTCCTGATCCAACAAATACCCCATCACAGCCCATCTGCATCATTAAAGCAGCATCAGCAGGTGTTGCAATTCCACCCGCAGCAAAGTTTACAACTGGAAGTCTTTTAAGTTCTGCAACTTCTGAAATAAGTTCCATTGGAACTTTTAATTCGTTTCTTGCCATTTGGATTAATTCTGCTTCGAGGCCCATTTCTTTGTATCCCACAACCCTTGCAATTCCTTCGTTAACTGCCCTCATGTGTTTTACAGCTTCAACAACGTTTCCAGTTCCAGCTTCCCCTTTAGTTCTGATCATTGCTGCCCCTTCATCAATTCTTCTTAAAGCTTCGCCCAAGTTTCTTGCACCGCAAACAAATGGTGCTGTGAATGCTCTTTTGTCGATGTGATTTACTTCATCAGCAGGGGTTAAAACTTCGCTCTCGTCAACCATGTCAACACCGATTGATTCCAACACCTGAGCTTCTACAAAGTGTCCAATTCTTGCTTTTGCCATTACTGGAATTGATACTGCGTCTTTAATTTCTAAAATCATTTCTGGGTCAGACATTCTTGCAACGCCGCCCTGTACTCTGATATCGGCAGGAACTCTTTCCAAAGCCATTACCGCAGCAGCTCCCGCGTCTTCTGCAATCTGTGCCTGTTCCACGTTTGTAACATCCATTACAACCCCGTGTTTTACCATTTTAGCAAATCCTCGTTTTAAAAGGTCTGTTCCTAATTTTTTCATTCTATCTCCCCATGTATGGTGTGCCCTAATTTAATAAGCGTTTCAAAATTAATTTTGTTTTCAAATATAAAAAAGTATGTCGATTTTTTTAATATATTTAATTTAGAAAAAATAAGTGATCTTAAAAGCCATTTTCACCAATTAATGGAACAAATGCAACTTCTAAAAGTTTTTCTTCAAATATTTTACCATGTATTTTCTTGTATCTCATTAAAGTCTGAAAATGGCTTCCAACAGGTGCGAGTATAATTCCACCATCGTTTAACTGTTCAAAAAGAGCTTTTGGAACATCTGGACCCGATGCAGTGACATATATCCGATCATATGGTGAATTTTCCAGATATCCTTTTGTACCATCCCCTAAAACCACTTCAACGTTTTCGTATCCAAGTTCTAAAAGTACTTGTTTTGATTTTTCGAAAAGTTCAGGTATTCTTTCTATTGTTGTAACGTTTCCAGATTCTCCAACTATTTCAGAAACTACTGCTGCATGGTATCCAGAACCAGTTCCAACTTCAAGTACATTCTGACCAACATCCAAATCGAGTTCTTCGCACATTATCCCGACCATATGTATTGCAGAAATGGTCTGGCCGTATCCGATCCCCAGAGGACTGTCGATGTATGCATACTCTTCCATGCTTTTTGGAATAAATTTGTGCCTTGGAACGGTCATTAATGCATCTATTACGCTTTGTTTTTTGATGTAGCCGTTTGAAATTAAGTTTCCAATAACCCCGACAATTTCGTTTAAAGGCATGCCCCCCCCCTAAAAAATTGATTAATATTTATATCTTCAAAAAGATATATAAATCGGCTTTAAACTCTTAGGTGGACTATATGGAAAATCTTGAAAATGCACTTGGGAAGTATCATGAGATTAAATTAAAACATGTAATACCTCCAATAAACACGATGCCGGTTGTTTGCTGTAATGACCCAATTATTAAAGTTATGGAAATATTAAGATCAAGACATCACGTTTGGGTTATAAATTGCGAAGAAGAAGGCAGTTTACTTGGAGTAATCAAATATTTAAGCGTCATAGACTTTTTATTACCTCCGGATAAGCATAATTTATACATCGGAAGTACTCGTTCTGCACTAAAATCCGTAATCGGTGGTGCAAAAACTGCAAAAGAAGTTATGGAAAAAAATGCACTTGCAATTAATCACAACGCAACAGTACTCGAAGCCCTGATAAAGATGAAACGATATGGAATTCAGATTTTAGCGGTGCTCGATGATGATGAAAGATTAATTGGTGAAATAAGTTTAAAAATACTAATTAACAAATTTTTGAGTCTTTGCTTAGCTCAATAACATATAGAGGGGTTTTTAATGGAAGCTAGCTGGGTGTTGTTTACCATAGGAATTGCGCTAATTTTTGGTAAACTTGGTGACCACCTGATGAATAGATTGGGATTTCCGGGCGTTCTCGGCGAAATGATTATGGGAATGCTAATTGGAAATCTAGTATTTTTTGGAGTAGTAAGTCCTGAGCATCTCACAATTCATAACAATGAGGTTTTCGATTTTTTATCTAGGTTAGGAATTATATTCTTGTTATTTTTAGGGGGGCTTGACACAGATTTATCGGTTTTAAAGAAAACTGGCAAAATTGCGACTGTTTCAACAGTTTTTGGTGTTTTAGTTCCGCTAGTGATGGGTTATTTTGCAATGCAACATATGGGATACAACAATGTTGAATCGTTTGCAGGCGGTGTGGTTTTAACTGCGACGAGTATTGGAATTACTGTAAGAGTAATGATGGATTTAGGCGTGCTAAAAAGTGAAGTTGGTGCAGCATCGCTTAGTGCAAGTATTATGGATGATTTTTTAGGCATTATGTTGATTATATTTGCAGTGGGTAGTGGCAGTATTCTTGGACTTTTAGGAAAATTTGCAATTTTCTTTATAATTACAGGTTTCCTCGCCATGAAATTTGTACATAAATTCATTTCATTTTCAGAAAAACTCCAAGTAGAAAAAGGAATACTGTCCCTTGCAATTGCAGTTATGTTTTTATTCTCGTTTTTAGCAGAGAACTGGTTTGAAGCTGCTATTGAAGGATCTTTCATGGCAGGGCTAGTCCTTTCAAGAACTCCCGAAGGTAAAAACTTAATTGAAGATGTAAAAACAATAGGTTACAGTATTTTAATTCCATTATTCTTCGTGTATACTGGGGCATCATTAAATTTAACAATTTTTGGAGATTTTGACGCACTTTACCTTGCTTTGGTACTGACAGCAATTGCAATTGTAAGTAAGGTTGTTGGAAGGGGCTTTGGTGCGAGAATCATGGGATGGAATCTTAAAAAATCGCTTCAAATGGGAATTGGTTCAATTCCAAGAGCTGAAATTGCGTTAATCAACCTTATGGTTGCAATACATGCAGGAGTAATTTCCGAGGCCAATGTCGGAAAATTCATTGCTGCAACGATGATATTCATCACAATATCAATTATTTCAACGCCCCCGCTATTAAAATGGGCTTTTGCAGAAGAAGTGGAAAATTAAATCTATTTTTTATTTTTTATTAAAACATACGCAATATAACTTATTAAAAATGAAAATACTGCCCCTATTTTAAACATGTTTGAAATTCCAACAATATCTGAAATATATCCTAGCAGTACTGCACCAACGAATATTCCAACATTTATGCTTGCAGTGTAAAGCCCCATTGCTTCACCTTTTCTTTCATGCGGAATATCTCGAATTGCAATTGAATTTATCCCTGGAGTACTCATTGAAGCCCCAATTGATGCGATAATTAATGAAAAAAACATTGAAGTAAACGATGTGGACATTGCAAGAATATACATCCCTAAATTTCCAATAATTATTCCATTTAATATTATTCTGTTTCCATTTTTATCGAAAATTTTTCCAAATTTTTTCTGCGTCACTGCTAGAACCATATTCATTGCTGCAAGCATTATTCCAATTTTAAAAGCAGAAACTCCGTAATCATACGCGTAAATTGCTAAATATGCGAGAAGTGCACCCCTTGAAATTGTTATCGCGATATTTATTATAAAAGCTGCGCTAAAATTTCTCATTTTTAAAAATTCAAGCGAAAATAATTTTTTACCAGATAATTTTTGTTTTTCTTGTGATTTGGAAATATCTTCCAGTTTGTAATAAGCAATTATTGATGCGATAATTCCTAAAATACCACATACGTAAAATGGAACCATAATTCCATACATATCCGCAAGTAATCCTCCAAGTAATGGTCCAACGCCAAATCCTAAAGATACTGCGGAGTTAAATACTCCCATATATTCCCCAAGTTTTGATTTCGGAGAGACTTGTGCAATATACGAACCTGCAACAGGATTTACAAATGCCGAAAATACGCCTGTGAAAGTCCTGACTATGAGCATGCTTGCAAATCCGGATACCAATCCATAAAATAGAGTGGTTACCCCGTAAAGAAGTGTTCCTGCAACCAAAAATATTTTTTTTCCGTAAGTATCTGATAGTGTTCCTGCAGGAAGTTGAAAGATTGTCCTAACTAGTGCAAAAGAACCAAAAATCAGCCCGATCTGAAAATTTGATAAACCATACGATTTTGCAAATATTGCTAAAAGTGGCGCAATTAGACCAATACCGAGCATCGTCACAAAAATTGTGATCCATAGAACGTAAATACCGTTCATTTTTTCCTGCATGACTTTTCACATTTTATTTTTATAATACACTCGCATTTGATAGATAAATACTATGTGGCAATCAGTAAAGTTTACAAACCTATAAAAATATGTAATGCTTATTGGAAATAAACTAGAAAAAAATACCAATTGAGGTGTAATTATGGCATATAAAGTAAACGAAGATGAATGTATCGCATGCGGAGCTTGTGTTCCTTCATGCCCTGAAAACGCTATCTCAGAAAAAGCTGACGGTAAAGCAGTTATCGATCCTGCTAAATGTACTGGCTGTGGCGATTGTGCTGACATCTGCCCTGTAGCATGCATTAAAGAAGAATAAATTTGAAATTCTATAATACATTCCCAATTTAATCTATTTTTAAATTACTCATAATGAAGGATAAGATTTAATTTTGTAATTTTTGAACCCCTATTTTCATATACGTGGGATTTTTCTGCGTTAAACCTAATTGTATCATTTTTTTTAAGGAAATAATCAACTTCACCGATTTTGAGTGCAAGTTCACCCTCAAAAACAGTTATGATCTCTTCAGTTCCTTTTACGTGTCCTTCGGAATAGTATTTATGTCCGGGTTTTATCTCAACAATATATGTTTCAAATCGTTTATCATCTTCAAATGGAATTACAGGATATAATTTATGGCCTTCACCCTCAAAAACTGGATTTAAATCTTCAAATGGAATTAAATCAACTTCGGGTTTTTCATTCTTTAAAAGTGATGTAAATGAAACTTTTAATCCATTGGAAATCTTTAAAATTGTTGAAATTGTAGGATTTACTTCTCCTCGCTCTATTTGGCCGAGCATGCTTTTACTTACTCCGGTTATGTTAGATAAAGCATCCAAACTTAAATCTTTTCTTTTTCGGATGATTTTTAAATTTTTAGAAATTACGTCGTTTAAGTCCTTCATGATTTTTCCTGTGCACTATAATGTATATATAGATTAAGATATACTACCATATTCAATATACGTATATTTGTATGTTATGAACTTCCATGATTAAATCTTTATCGAAATTTAGGGGACGAATATGGCATTGAGCTACTCAAAACGAATGGAAAAAATTAAATCGTCTGAAATAAGGGAAATATTAAAGATTACCCAGAGCCCTGAAATTATATCCTTTGCAGGAGGTCTTCCCGCACCCGAACTCTTCCCGGTAAAAGAAATAAAAGAAATTTCTGGAATAGTTCTTGATGAAATGGGCCCAGAATCCCTCCAATATGATGTAACGGAAGGATACCCCCCACTTAGACAGAAAATCTCAGAAAGAATGAATAAAGTACTGGAAACAGATGTTACAGAAAATAATATTTTAATCGTCTGTGGATCCCAGCAAGGATTAGATTTCTCTGGAAAAGTATTCTTGGATGAAAATGATGTGGTGTTATGTGAAAGTCCAACTTATCTTGGAGCAATCAACGCATTCAAATCATACGAACCCCAGTTTAAGGAAGTTCCGACTGACGACTTTGGAATGATTCCAGAAGAACTTGAAAAAATTTTAAAAACAACAGATAATGTAAAACTCATTTATACAATTCCTGATTTCCAAAATCCAACTGGAAAAACGTGGACTCTTGAAAGAAGGGAAAAATTCATGGAAATAATTGAAAAATATGGAATTCCAGTAATTGAAGATAACCCCTACGGAGAATTAAGATTTGACGGGGAAATGTTGCCTTCATTAAAATCAATGGATTCAAAAGGTCTTGTAATTCATTTGGGAACGTTTTCAAAGACTTTTTGTCCGGGTTTAAGGGTAGGATGGATTGCTGCATCAGAAAATATCCTCGAAAAATATATTCTTGTAAAACAGAGTGCGGATTTACATACTTCGTCATTTTCCCAGAGAATTATCTCAAAAATGCTTGAAAATTATGATTTTGATGAACGAGTGTTAAAATTAAAAGAATTATACAAAGGCAGACGAGATTTGATGATAAACACGATAAAAGAAGAATTTCCAGAAGGAATTAAATATACAAATCCTGAAGGGGGACTTTTTACATGGGTTGAACTTCCTGAAAAATACAGTGCACGTGAATTTTTGGATGAATGTCTGAAAAATAATGTTGCAATTGTCCCAGGAGGGTCATTCTTCCCAAACGGAGGCCATGAAAATACATTTAGACTTAACTACTCAAATATGCCCGATGAAAAAATAATTGAAGGAATTAAAAGACTTTCAAAAGTTTTAAAAGAATATTTAAATTAACTTTTAATTTTTACTTTTTTATTTTTTTACCCATGAATCAAGGGTTAATTTTGGTTTGTACCACTTAACGGTTACCGGAACTTTTGAGATATGGCCGTATTCCCCGCCGCCACCAGGGTAAATATATATTTTATTTGTTCTGAAAAGCTCGATTATTTTTCCAACGTGCTCATTTATCTTTTTAACTTCATTGATATCTTCGTTAATCAAAACATCGATTTCATTTCCGTATTTTTTAATATACTGCTCCCAGATGGTATCTACTGATTTTGTTCCGATATTCTTCCCGATTGCAAGTGAAATTATTTCTGCTAAGGGAATTATTTTGTGATATTTCGGCCTGAAATCAGGGTGGATTACTTTTTTATCCTTTGATAGTTCCAAAGTTTTATCATGAACTCCTTTTTTAATCGTTCCCTTGCATTCAGGACATTTAAAGTTATTTTCTTCTGCATCTTCCAATTTAAACCTGGTAAAACATCTAGTGCATGCGGTTAAATGGTATTTTCCAAGATTTGGATCGAGTCCATAATTTGCAGTTATTTTATTGTGTTTTAAAACCTTTTTTATCTCTTCAAAGTTTGTTTCAAGCCCTTCAAGTTCATCTACGTCCATTTGGTTGAATTCTCTTCCAAGCCTGTGGGAATAGAATGAGTGCGCATCAGAATTACTTAAAAAAGGTAGATCTCGAAGTTCTTCGACCATATCTGCCATATCCGTGTCTGCTGAAAGTCCGAGCTCGATAAAATCAGGTTTTTTTCCATAACAATTATAAATTGAAGTAAATGATTTGTACATGCTTGTCCATGGCGTAAATGCATGAGCTGGCCCGATAAGTCCCCCTACATCTTGCACTGCATCCATAATTTCCAGTCCATTTAATGAAACTCTCGGCCTTCCATCAGCATCGATATTTTTTGAATATTTTGAGAATTTATCTCTTAAATCGTGAGCCTGAGAAGTTTGTGGCAGATATATCAAATGATGAACCCGATTTCTATCCTCGACCTCTGTTGAAAGAAGAAGTGGTTTATCCGCGTATTTTTCGATTTCTTCGAGCCATTTTGCGTGTAAACAGTCCCCTGTCGCAATTAAATCGAGACCTTTTACTGGCCCATATTTTAATATATGCTCGATATCCATATACTTAGAAGTTCCCATAGAATATTTTGAGTGAATATGTAGATCCGCATTAATTATCATGAAATCACCTGGTGAGATTATATGAATATAGATTATTCTGTTTTAAAAAAATACCCCTTGTGCGACAGATGTTTTGGAAGACTTTACGGAAAACTTATTAGATCCAGTAATTTTGAGAGAGGACATGCTTTAAAACTTGCTAAAGCAATCGAACTTGAAGAAGATTTAAGAAATGCCCTTGAAAAAATGAATGAATCTTCTGAAAATTCTGATAATCAAATTAATCCTGAAAAATTGGAAGAAATTAAAGAACTGATGTATTCCCTCTACAAATCAGGAATTTCAGGAATAAAACTTGATTTAATTGAAGATATTGAAAAATACGAAACAAAATTTAAAAATGAAGCTGAATATGAAAAAACCGAAGAGTGTGAAGAACTCTGCCCATGGTGTAAAGGAATTTTTGAAATTGAAAATATTGAAAAAGTTGCTGAAAATGTAGTTGATGCACTTTCTGAATACGAATTTGACAGCTTTTTAATCGGTACAAAACTTCCAAAAAGATTTAAAGAACTTGAAAATGAGATTGAAACTCCATTTATGGAAAGTATAAGGCAGGAATTTGGAAGAGAACTTGGAAAAGTAGTAGTACCATTAGTTAAAAGACGAGTTGACAAGGAAAATCCTGATATCGTAGTCATGGTAAATCCATACAATCAAAAAGTTACACTTCAAGTAAACCCCGTATTTATCAAAGGAAGATATAAAAAGCTAGTTAGAGGAATTCCGCAAAGCCACTGGCATTGCAGGTCTTGCAAAGGAAAAGGCTGTGAAAAATGTAACTTCACTGGAAAACAGTACATGACTTCAGTTGAAGAAATCATTGCAGAACCGTTTATGGATGTTATGAAAGGAAGTTCAGAAGCACTTCACGGTGCAGGGCGAGAAGACATTGATGTTAGAATGCTTGGAAATGGAAGGCCTTTTGTAATTGAAATAAAAGAGCCAAAGGTAAGAAAAGTTAATTTAGAAGAACTTGCTTCAAAAGTTAATGCATCTGAGACTGTTGAAATACTAAATGTCGAATACGGCCTTAAAAAAGACGTTCACTTCTTCAAAAATGAGCCCCATAAAAAAACATATCTTGCTCAAGTTGAGTGCGACGAAAAAGTGTCGAGTGAAGAAGTGGCTGAATTAGTAAATAAACTCGAAGATTTAGTAATTGACCAAAGGACGCCCGATAGGGTCTCACATCGAAGGGCTGACCTCGTGCGTGTACGTAAGGTATATAAAGCTTGGCCGCATATGATTGATGATTATAACTTTGAACTTAAGATATTCTGCGATGGCGGATTATACATCAAAGAACTCATTAGCAGCGATGAAGGGAGAACTACCCCTTCCGTTTCGGAATTGCTAAACAATAAATGCATCTGTAAATTTTTAGATGTTTTGGATGTTCACGACTATGATGATGTAGAAAATATCTAAAATAGAAATGGTTATATATTGGTAGTGAAAAAAAGGATAGACACTATGCCAATTATGTTCATGAAACACATTAGGAGGAATAACTATGCAAAAAAGTGAAGGATTTAGAAGCAAAACAAGATATAAACTTCAGAAACACCCAAGACAGAAAGGAATGGCTCCGTTAACAAGAGCTTTAAAATGCTACACCGAAGGAGACAGAGTTCACGTAGTACTCGACCCTTCAGTACAGAAAGGAATGCCGCACCCAAAATTCCACGGTAAAACTGGAGTTGTTGTTGCTCAAAGAGGAAGATCATTCTTAGTTAGAGTAAAAGATGGCGGAAAATACAAAGACATTATTGCTAGACCGCAACACTTAAGAGAATCTAAATTATAATTATTTTTAGATATCTTTTTTTTAGACTAATCTGTTTTGAGGGAGATTATGATTGGAAAAGAAATTATTTCCGAAAAGTACACAACAATTGCTCATGCAACCGAAATTATGGATGAAAGAGCAGGTTTTGACGAATTATCGTACGAACACGGTTGTTCACTCGACTATTTAAGAAAATTTTCAACAATAAGTAAAGAAGATGCTGACACCATGTTTGAACAGCTCACAAATTTAGGGCTAACTGAAAAAATGGCAGTTAAAATTATAGACTTACTTCCAGAAACAGAAGAAGACCTGAAAATCATATTTTACAGAGTCGATGTTCCTGAAAACAAGGACGACATTTTAGAAGTAGTTAGTAAATTCAAATAACGCTTTTCTACCATTTTATTATTGAAACAATTAGTTTTTTATTGAATTAACTCGATATTAAGTAATGTTATTTTAATTTCCAACATTTGATAGGTGTAAGTATGAGAGAGGGGCATGAACAAAATAAACGAGAGTTTGAAGAATACGCATACGTTTTGGACTTCTTAGAATATGGGTACCCTGACGATACTAGGCCACTTCACCAAAAAAAACCGATTGCACAAGCTTTTGGTGAAAAACAGTTTGTAATGATGGAATTAACATTTAAGGATAATCAGGTTGCAGATCTTGCAGAAAAACTCTATATCGGCAAGGGAAAAAGGGAAAAAGTAGAGTTCGTATCAAAAATGTTAAAATACGACCAACTAACCCCTACTGCAAAAACTGAACTTCTTCACGTAATAAAAGAAGCAGTTAAAGCCCAGGAAGAAAGATTCGTTGAATTTTTAAATAATTGTGGGCCACTTACAAACAGAATGCACACATTACAGTTACTTCCAGGAATTGGTAAAACATCAATGTGGAAAGTAATCGAAGAAAGGGAAATAAAAAAATTTGAAAGCTTTAAGGATTTTGAAGATAGAGTTAGGAAAAATATAGTTGATCCACTCGCAAAAAGAATTGAAGAGGAATTAAAAGAACCTCAAAAACATTATATCTTTGTAAAGTGGAAAATTAGCCACTAATCTCTTTTTTGGTGTTATTTTGAAAATATTACTTCCTTCAATATACTATCCATTTATTGGTGGAATTTCAATCCACGTTGAAAATTTAATAAAAAATTTAAACAAAATTGACTCTTTTGAATTTCATATTTTAAACTACAATTTTGATGTCACCATTGAAAATTCTTTTGAAAATGTTACAGTCCATAAAATTCCGTACTTTTCAAAATTAAGGGGCCCAAGCTACATTTTAAATGGATATAAACTCGGAAAAAAAATAATTAAGAATGAAAAAATAGATTTAATCCACAGCCACTATGCAGCACCACAGGGTTTTTTAGGGGCAGTTTTAGGAAAAAAATGCAATATTCCAACAGTTTTGACACTTCATGGAAGCGATGTATTGAATCTCTCAAAAAACACTTTTGGAAAATATTTTTTTGAATATGCACTTAACAATTCCGAAAAAATAATATGTGTTAGCGAATTTTTAAAAACTAATTTAAAAACAAATTTTAATATTGATTCGAACGTTATATACAACGGATTTGATGAAGAATTATTTAATCCTTCGAATAATGATTGCGATTACGGATTATTTGTCGGATCCCTTGTTGAACAGAAGGGAATCTTTTATTTTTTAGAAAGTATCAAAAATATCGATTTTACGTTTAAAATTATTGGTAATGGTCCATTATATAATAAAATATTGGATTTTATAAAATTAAACGAAATTAAAAACGTTGAATTACTTGGACCAAAAACACAAGCCGAAGTTTCAGAGTATTTAAAAAATTGCAGCTTTTTAATACTTCCCTCAGTTTCAGAAGGACTTGGAATGAGCATTATCGAAGCCATGGCCTGTAAAAAGGCAGTTATTGGAACTGATGTTGGAGGGATTCCTGAACTAATAAAAGATGGAATAAATGGATACATTGTTTATCCAAAAGATACAAAAGTGCTTGAAGACAGAATAAACATGCTTGTTTATAATAAAAATTTAAGAAAATCTCTCGGAGAAGAAGGTTTGAACTATTCAAAAAACTTTTCTTGGAGATATTCTGCAAAAAAAACCTATGAAATATATAATTCATTATTAACGGAATAATTGCTTGTGAAAATATGATTCCTGTTTTTTTAGAGTTGAAAGGATTTAATGTTTTAATTTTTGGATTTGGGAATGTTGGAAAAAGAAGATTTGAAAAATTCTTGGATAGTTGTGCAAAAATTACCGTTTATTCCAAAAGCATTGCGAAAAAGGATATCTCAAAATACGAAAATGCGAGATTTTTTGAATGCGATGTAAGTAATTTAAGTGATGAAGAACTATATTCAATAATAAAAAATCACGATATTATAATAACCGCGATCGACGAAAAAAACAATAAAAGGATTGTTTCAATTGCAAAAAGCATAAATAAATTCATAAACTCTTCAACTTTTGAAAAGGAATCAAATTTAATAGTTCCTGCATATTGCAGTGTTGATGGTGTTTCATTTGCAGTATACACTGGTGGAAAAAGCCCGATAGTTGCAAGAGAAATTCGCAAAAATGTTGAAGAATATTTAAAAAATTCTGAATTTGAAATCAGTTTTCAAAACAAACTCCGTGATTTTTTGAAAAATGAGATTGAAGATCAGAATGAAAGAAAAAAGGTTCTTGAAAACGTTTTTAGCGATGAAAAATTTAAAAAAGAACTTTTAGAACTTATTGAAAAACATAGGTGAATCTATGTTGGTTGTTAAAGCAGATTACAAAAAATATCCGATACCAGTTCTTGAAAAGATGCGAATTGACGAGGATGAATTTTATAAAAAATACGAGGCTTGCGTTGTAGTCCAAACCTGCAACAGGATTGAAGCGTATTTTGATACGGAAGTAAACTCAAACGTTGATGACATTTTAAAAGATTTTCAAGGGTTTGACATTTTAAAAGGAAAAAATGCAACATTTCATTTTTTAAAAGTGTCCTGTGGAATGGACTCGATGATACTTGGAGAAAACCAGATTTTAGGCCAAATAAAAACAAGTTTTCAAAAAGCACGTGAATTTAAAAAAACGAGCCGATATTTAGACAGTCTCTTCTTAAAAGCAATCCACGTCGGACAGCGTGCACGAACAGAAACTAAAATTAACGAAGGCGGAGTTTCAATTGGAAGTGCGGCAGTCGAACTTGCGGAAAAAAACTTCGGACTTACAAACAGGAATGTTTTACTAATCGGTGCGGGAGAAATTGGAACATTGGTTGCAAAAGCACTTGTAGAAAAGCATATTAAAGCCGTTATCGTTGCAAACCGAACTTACGAAAGAGCTGAAACGCTTGCAAAAGAATTAAAAGGAATGGCTGTTCATTTTGATAAATTAAGGGAAGCAGTTAATTTCAGTGATGTTATAATATGTGCTACATCATCACCCCATTACATATTGGAAAAAGAAGATTTAATTGACGTGGGAAATAAAATAATAATCGATATAGCAAATCCAAGAGACGTTGACGATTCGGTGCGGGAACTTGAAAATATTGAACTGTATACTATTGACGATTTAAGAAATATATCTGATAAAAATCTGCAAAGAAGAATTGAAGAGATACCGACTGTTGAAAAAATTATTGAAGAAGAATACGATGTTCTTATGAAACAGATTGAAAAAATCAATGTTGAAGAAGTTTTAAAGGAGTTTAATACATACATTGAAGAAATTAGGGTAAAAGAGCTTGAAAAAGCGATTAAACTTTCCAAAAGTAAAGATCCTGAAGAAATCATGGAAAATTTCTCAAAAGCTTTTGCAAAACGAATAACTCATGATTTTGTATCCTACTCATTGAATACTTCAAAAGAAGACCTTATGAACTCGGCATGGTGGAAAAATGGAAAATAACGTGAATATTGAAGAAATCGTTGAAAAACTGATTAAAAAAGAAATAAAAGTTTACCAGCTTGATTCAGAATTTGGAGAACGAAATGCAGTTACTGCAAGACGAAAATACCTTGAAAAGCTATCAAACGTTGAAACAAGACATATTCAGGAATACACTCTTGATGAAAAACTTGCGATGCAGAAAAACATTGAAAACATGATTGGTGCAATTCAAATTCCACTCGGATTTGCGGGACCAATTTCAATTAATGGAAAGTATGCACAAGGTGAGTTTAACGTGCCTTTCGCGACTACGGAAGGTGCTCTCGTTGCGTCTATTAACAGAGGTTGCAGTATTATCACAAAATGTGGTGGTGCAACTGTACGCGTGATTGACGACAAGATGACCCGTGCACCAATAATTAAAACGAACTCTATAGTCGATGCTTTGAAATTAAAAGAGTGGATATTAGACAACTTCACGAAGATAAAAGAAGTCGCTGAATCTACAACAAGACATGGAAAACTAATTCAAATATCCCCAATTTTAATAGTTGGAAGAAATGTATATCCAAGATTTACATTTAAAACAGGAGATGCGATGGGGATGAACATGGTTACTATTGCAACTGAAAAAGCCTGTTCATTTATCGAATCGGAACTTAAAAAAGAAGGAATAATTGTGGATACTGTTGCATTGAGCGGTAATGTGTGTACTGATAAAAAACCGGCTGCAATAAATTTGATTGAAGGAAGGGGAAAAAGTGTTGTTGCAGAAGTATTTTTAAAAGAAGAATACGTTGAAAAATATTTAAAAACTACCTCAAAAGCGATTGAACAGGTGAATACTTACAAAAATTTGATTGGTTCAGCAATAAGTTCCTCTTTAGGCTTTAACGCGCAGTATGCAAATATTGTTGGAGCCCTATTTTTAGCGACAGGACAGGACGAAGCACACATCGTTGAAGGCAGTATGGGAATCACAACTGCAGAATGTACTGGCGACGGACTTTATTTCTCAGTTACGCTTCCAGATTTACCTGTAGCCACGATTGGTGGCGGAACAAGAGTTGAAACCCAGCGAGAATGTCTCGAAATAATTGGATGCGCGGGTGCTGAAAAGGCAGTTAAATTTGCAGAAATTGCAGGAGCTGTTGTTTTAGCAGGTGAATTATCACTTATTGGCGCCCTTGCTGCAGGACATCTTGCAAAAGCGCATTCTGAACTTGGAAGATAATTTTTCACTTTTAAAAACTTTTTTTGAATTTTTAAAGAACAGACCTTTTCACGAATTAAAAAACATTTAAATCATTTATTTTATATACCAATTTTAAGATAATATATGATAATTAATTATGAAAAGTGGAACTATGGAATCGTTTTTGACAGAAATTCAAATAAATGTGCTAAACCTCAGAAAACGAGGGCACACACAAGATGAGATTGCCAACATTATGGGGACAAGTAGGGCGAACATCAGTATGATCGAAAAAAGAGCTCGTGAAAATATTGAAAAGGCGCGAAATACATTGAGTATTTACAACGATATAATCGCACCTTCTAAAATTAAGATAGATAAGGGTACAGACGTATTTAATATTCCAAAGATTATTTTTTCTAAGTCAGATCAGGACGAAATACACGTAAACTACTCCTCACTTCAAATCATGGAGTTTGTAAACCAGAATGCTCAAAGGTACATTAAAAACAGAATGGTAGTGGAGCCATTTATTGTAACCATACTTCAAAACGGAGATATATTCGTTCACGATTATGAAGAAAGTGAGCAATAAGTAAAAAAAGAGATATAATGAAGATCATTCAAGAGATACCTGAAAAAAATATAATAAAACTAATTCCAGAAAATTTAGATGATTTATGGCATTTATCAAACATAATACAGCCATATAATGCAATTTATGCAGTTACTGAACGTAGAACTGAGGATAAAGGGGACAAACTACGTGCAGATAGAGGAACTAAGAGAAAGGTTTTTTTAGGAATAAAAGCTGAAAAAATTAATTTCCATGAAGATTTCAATAGACTTCGGGTAAGCGGAAAAATTATTCATGCTCCAGAGGACATCCCGATTGGTTCATACCACACAATCGATATTGAACCTCTTTTACAGGTTTCAGTTCAAAAGAACTGGAAAAAATGGGATCTTGCAAGATTAAAAGATGCAGAAGACTCTTCCAAAAAGCCAAAAGTAGTAGTCGTTATTATGGATGATAGCGAAGCGGATATATTTTTAGTTCGTGAATTTGGAATTAAAGAACTTGCAAGTATTAAATCGGGCGTTTCTAAAAAATTAGATTATAAACAGAACGAACAGGCCAAATTTAGCTACTATTCTGATATTATCAATTCAATTTCAGAATTTGAAGGAAAAATACTCTTTGCAGGCCCAGGATTTGGAAAAAACAATATTCAAAACTACATTTCTGAAAAGCATAAAGATCTGGCTCCAAACGTGGTCGTGGAATCCGCAAACCATACTGGAAAATCAGGGCTTTCTGAAATATTGAAATCAGGAATTATCGATAAAATTTACGGAGAAGCAAGAATCAGCAAGGAAACACAAATTATAGAAAAATTACTCGAAGAAATTTCTAAAAAAGGTCTTGCAGCTTACGGAATTGAAAGTGTAAACAATGCAATGAATTACTCTGCAATCGACACCCTTTTACTAACTGATGAATATTTGAGAAGAAATAGGCGAACTATCGAAGAATTAATGAACAGTGTTGAAAATATCAATGGAAGCATACTTATCATTTCAACAGAACACGATGCAGGAAAACAGTTGAAAGCGCTCGGTGGAATTTCGGCACTGTTGCGGTTTCCAATAGAATAGGTGATATTTTGAGTGATACTAAATGGGAAATAGGAATTGCAGTAACTTTGGTTGCACTATCTACTGTTCTTTACTACATTCATTTTTTAATATTCCACGATATCCACCATATCTCGATATATCTTTTGGGCGATATCGCATTTACCCCAATAGAAGTCCTTCTTGTAACTTTGATTCTTCACAGGTTGCTCGAACACAGGGATAAAAAACAGACTCTTGAAAAATTAAATATGGTTATAGGTTCGTTCTTTTCGAGCGTTGGAGAAGAATTATTGACATATTTTTCGGATAATGACCCGAATTTAGAAGAAATTCGAAAAAATTTACTGGTAACTAACAACTGGGACGAGAAAAAATTCAAAAACGCCCATAAAACTTTAAAAACTTATAAATACAGTATAAAAATAACACCTGATAATATCAAGGAATTAAAAGAGTTTTTAAACAGTGAATCCCAATTTATACTCCGATTAATGGAAAATCCTGCACTTTTAGAACATGAAAAATTTACAGGACTTTTGAGGGCAATTTCACACATTTCTGAAGAACTCATGAAAAGAAAAGATATTGATAATTTACCGCAATCAGACATCGAACACATTTCCGGAGACATTGTAAGGGCATACGAGAGA
The DNA here is from genome assembly GCF_013760955.1 of Methanococcus maripaludis. Taxonomy (NCBI): domain Archaea; kingdom Methanobacteriati; phylum Methanobacteriota; class Methanococci; order Methanococcales; family Methanococcaceae; genus Methanococcus; species Methanococcus maripaludis. The sequence goes on from NZ_JACDUL010000003.1 coordinate 368,586, forward strand.
CTCGTGTCAGAATGGTTAGATTACATGATGTACTTAAAAAACAACTATCCATATTTATTTTCTCTTGCAATGCGGTCAAATCCATTCGATTTAACGTCAGAAATAATTGTAAAATAAAATTATCTTGGAAAAGTACATGGGTGGTGTCCATGTACTTAAAAGCGCCTATCTGATAGATTTGTAGGTAAAATATTTAATAGAGTGTCTTGGTGCCAATACGAAGTACGGCATAGTTGAGAGCATATTTCGAACACTGTTAACAAAAAATGTAACAGTATTTAGCTTACCCTTACGATAAGCAACAAAAATACCTTTTTTTAGTATATATGGTTTTTGCTAGGACTTTTTGTTTACATCAATACCCATATAATGAGAATATTACATTTAAACTCATTTTTTATATTTTTTTATTACTACCTACATAAGCACATACATAAAAATATTATATATTCTCCCCGATTAAAAAACACTATTCCCACAATATCCAATAGGTGCTAAAATGAAATTGAGTACTAAAAAATTAAGTACTAAGCTACTTTTTTACTCGATATTAACTGTATTGATTCCCATACTAATTTTGGGCGTTATATCAACAAATACTGTAAAAGACAGCATGGAAGTACAGGGCCAAGATGCGATAGAAAAAGATCTTGGAATCTCTGAAGCAATGTTTGAAGAACATATTGAAAAATTAGAACTTTTTACTGAATATAACTCAAAAGATAGTGAAATTATTGATGATATTGAAGAAAAAAATTCTTATGAACTATCTAGAATTGCAAATATTGTTGATGAATCTGCAGGAGCAGATTTTGTCGGATTTACAGATTCCGATGGAACTATTATTGGATCTAACATTAATTCAGATGTTTCCGTTAGTTCTCTTGTTAAAAAAATTTCCGGATCTGGAAATACATATTCTATTGAAAAAATATCTACCGAAATGACAGAAAAAATTTCAAGTGGCAAGATATCTAGCGTTGAAGGTGCTCTTGCAATTGTTGTTTCTTCACCAGTTTACGATGGAAATAACGTTGTAGGATACATCGTGTCAATTGATGTACTAAATAATGATTACACTATAGTTGATAGCATTAAAAAAGCTACAGGAGATGTTGCAACGATTTCCCTTGGAAAATACAGAATATCCACAAACCTAGAAAATAATGGTCAAAGGGTTGTTGGAACTGCAATTTCTGACGAAATATATAATGAAGTAGTTAATCAAAAACAGGACTACTATGCTAGAACTGATGTTTTAGGAACGCCTTACCTTTGTGGATATGCTCCACTTTACGACTGCCAGGGTAATGCCGTTGGTATGGTATTTACCGGAACTCCTGCAGCTCCTTTTGATGACGTAGTATCCAAAATACTTTCAACGATCATTTTGATTGGTTTAGTAGGTCTAATAATTGCAATAATTATCACATTATTCAGCAATAAAAAAATTACAACACCGGTTGATGAACTTAAAAAAGGTGCAGAAATTTTCGGTAAAGGAAATTACGATCACGTCGTAAGTGTTAAAACTGGCGATGAATTAGAAGAATTGGCTAATTCATTTAATAACATGGCTAAAAGTATTAAAGAAGTCAATGAACTGATGGATCAAGACAAAAAAGAACTGGCGGTTACCATTAAGGACGTAGCTGACACGATGACTGCTGTTGCAGCTGGGGACTTCACCGCAAGAGCTGATGAAAATAGGAAAAAAAATAGATTACAAAAGGCGATTAACACTGCAGTTTCAAATGTTGCAGGCTTAATCAAAGAATTACGTGAAGAAGTTGATTTGTTAAATATCCAAGTTCAAAAAGTTGAAGATGAACTTAAAAGTGCAGAGGAAACTGCGACACAAGTAACAGAAGCTGCGACACAAGTTGCAGAAGCTTCAAGTGACCAGTCTGCAAAATTACAGGAAGCTTCAGACCAGCTTGAAACCACATATGAAGTTGCAAAAGAAGTATATGGTGCAGCAGAGGAAACTGTTAAGGCTGCAGAAGAAATCGGAGAAAACTCCGAAATGGGAGTTAAAAAGGTTGAAAATGCAATTTCAAGAATGCAAGGAATTACAAATGTAATTGATAATTTAGGAAAATCAATCCAAGAACTCGGTGAAGACGGTAAAAAAATTAACGAAGTTACCGATTTAATTAAAGACATTGCTGAACAGACCGGACTATTGGCATTGAACGCTTCAATTGAGGCTGCTCGTGCAGGAGATGCTGGAAAAGGGTTCGCAGTTGTTGCAAGCGAAATTAAAGCTCTTGCAGAAGAAATTAAAAAATCTGTTGAAAATATTAACCACACGATTAGTGGAGTCCACAAGCGAATCGGAGAAACGATGGACCTCGGATTAAAAGGAAAAGACGAAGTCGATAAAGGAGTAATTGCAATTGATGAAGTAAATGATGCTCTTTTAAGAATTAAAGAAAGTGTGGATGCCGCAGGCGCAAAAATAAATGGAATTAAAAAAGGTGCACAGAGTGCTGCAGACAATACCGAAGGCGCTTTGAAAAATGCGCAAGACATTGCATCAATTTCAGAAGAGTTTACTGCAACAGCAGAAGAAGTTACTGCGTCAACCGAGGAATTAAACTCAATTATTGAGGAAATCAGAGGGGTTGCAGAAGAAGTAACTCAGGTAGCTGAAAGAGTAACTAAAAAATCAAGTCAGTTTAAAATTTAATTTTCTTTTTTCTTTTTTGATTGTTTTAAAACAGATTTAAAAATATATGAAATAGTTATAAATTTCTAAAAAAAGTAATTTATTAAAAAAATAAAAAATTAGAATTCAACGTCTTTTCTTTCCATTTTCTTTTTTGAAAGTGAAATTACAGAATCTAACGAAGCTTCACCTTCGACTGAAACGTATCCATTAATTACAGTTCTGTCGAAGAATCCTTTGCCCCATTTGTTTCTTATTAAAACTGTGGAATATCCTTCAGGAGTTCCCACATTTCCAACTGAAATATCTGATGAAATTCCAGTAAAGTCCCTACAAACTTTACATCCTTTTCTTACCATTCCATCGAGCTCGTCGATTTTGATGCTGAATACGTTACCGTGTATAGTTGAAACTATAAGTTTTCCCTTGTCAATTTCCATTTTTTTGATGTCCCAAGGATTTACATCAAGTTCTTTTATTTTTTTGAGCATTTTGTCATAATCAAAGGTTTCAAAACAGAATAATGCTACTTTTAACCTTATTGCTTCTTTGAATGGTTCGACTAAATCATTGCTTGTTGCCATCATGTGATATACTGCATTGATAACACAAGGAGTTCCAACAATTGCGAGTTTATTTAACTTCTTTACCATCACTGCTTCTTTTAAAACTTCGAGTATTGGTACATTCCAGTTATACCTGCTTCCTGCAGTTTTTAATACGTCTTCTTTTGATGTTGCAAGGTACGATTTTGGATCCATGGTCCATTTGTCTTCCAACATTACAATTGCGCCATCTATTAACCCTTCGTCGAAAGCATTTGCTAAAATTGCAGTTACAACACCACCACTTTGAATATTTTTGGTTTCGAGTGTTGATTTTGCCTTATAGTTTTCGATAACTCTTCCAGGAACCTTTTCTAAGTTAAAAATATGTCTTTCTTTTGTTCTTGGGCATACACTATAGCATGCGCCACAATTTACATCGTAGAGAGTTACTTTACAGAATTCCGCTGAAATTGGAGATTCTCCGTCTTCAGTAGGTACAATTATACATGCGCATTCGTCACAGTCGAATTGCACAGGGCTTTGCTGTTTAAAATATATGTTTTCAGTAGGGCATACAGAAACACACGCACCGCAACCAGAGCATGTTTCCTTATCCCATACTTCTTCTTTTAAGTTCAAGTACGACTTCATAATTTCCACCTAAATCTCTTAAAGTATTTTATTTATCTCAAATCAGGTGTGTACAACTTCTGGAATGGCCTGCTTGAAATTGGAGCGATTTTTGTATATTTTGAATTGATAAGTTTTTCTTTAACTTCATTAGAATATCCAAATTCTGCACAGAATTCTTCAATGTATGGTTTAATTTTTTCAATGTCTTCTTCGGTAAATTCTTTAATGTCTGCCGCAATTCCGAGTTGGGAACTTTCAACGATTCCTCTGATGTAAATTACACCGCCGTGAATTCCTGTTGCAATCATTCTTCCTTCGATTTTTTCGGTATCTTCTTGGTCCATGTTGAGGTTTAAAATAATTCCTCCAGCCATGTATTCCCCAAGGAAGTCTTTTGCAGCCCCACCGATAACTAAAACAGGGAATTTGTATTTGTATTCTTTCATGTGGATTCCACTTCTGTATCCAACATTCCCTTGAACGTAAACTTTTCCGCCCCTCATTGAGTGGCCAGTTACATCCCCACTACTTCCGTGAATTACAACAAATCCTTCATCCATTGTGTTTCCAGGAGCATGGTCAGCATTTCCGTTTACAACTACTTTAGGGCCTTTCATGAACATTCCGAGATCTCCGCCAGGAACTCCATTTACGATCATTGTTAAATCTTTTCTTGAAATTCCGTTTCCAATAAATCTCTGTCCTAAAACATTTTCAAGTACTAATTTTTCCAAGTCTTTGTTTTCGTCCAAAACTTCGTGGATTTTCTCGTTTAATTCCCTGTAGTCCATGTCATTGGCGTCAATTTTAAGTTCTTTCATTCTTTCACCTAGACTGGCCATTACATTCCTGCCTGTTTTATTCCTAATGTATTTAATTCAATCTCGCTAAGACCTACGCCCCTTAACCTGTCTCTGTTTCCTCTGAGACTTTCTATGGAGTTAATTCCTGCAGCTCCAAGTAATTCTTGGATTTCGTGAGTCCATGCGTGTATTAAATTAGCAACTCTTCTTGCAGCATCGTCTACTTCCAATCTTTTTACAAGTTCAGGCTTCTGGGTTGCAATACCCCATGCACACTGTCCTGTGTAGCATCTTCCACATACGGTACAGCCCATTGCAACCATTGCAGCAGTTCCAATGTAAACTGCATCAGCACCGAGTGCAATTGACTTGAATACATCTGCGGAGTTTCTAATACCTCCACTTGCAATGATGCTTATTTTATGTCTGTTTCCTTGTTCTCTTAACCTGTCGTCTACTGCTGCGATTGCAACTTCGATTGGAATACCGACATTGTCCCTAAATACTTTAGGTGCAGCACCAGTTCCACCTTTGAATCCATCGATAACAACTGCATCTGCATCAGATGTTGCAATACCGTTTGCAATTGCTGCTACGTTGTGTACTGCAGAAATTTTAACAAATACTGGCATTTTCCATCTTGTAGCTTCTTTTAAACTTCTGATGAGCTGTGCAAGATCTTCAATTGAGTATATATCGTGGTGAGGTGCTGGCGAAATTGCATCTGAACCTTGTGGGATCATTCTTGTCATAGAAACTTCTGCTGACACTTTTTCTCCAGGCAAGTGTCCACCAATTCCAGGTTTTGCACCCTGACCGATTTTAATTTCAATTGCTGCTCCTTTGTTTAGGTATTCGCTGTTTACACCAAATCTACCACTTGCAACCTGTGTGATGATGCTGTCTGAATATCCGTACAAATCCCTGTGAAGTCCACCTTCACCGGTTCCCATGAACGTTCCGCATTCTTTTACAGCTTTTGCCATTGCTTTGTGGGCATTTAATGAAAGTGCACCGTATGACATGTGTCCTATCATTATTGGGGTATTCAATTTAATATTTGGAGCAATTTTTGTTTCTAATTTTGCTTTTTTGACCTTTTTACCGTCGATTTCTTCTTCAACGTACTCAAATTCTAATTTTTCTGGTTTTTTACCAACGTAGGTTCTAAGTTCCATAGGTTCTCTTAATGGATCTATTGAAGGATTCGTTACCTGACATGCATCAAGAACAATCTTATCGAAGTATATCGGGTACTCTTTTGCATTACCCATACCGCTTAATAGAATACATCCTGATTTTGCCTGTGTTACAACATCCTGTTTTACTTCTGGTGTCCATACTGGATGTTCCCTACCGCATGATTGATTTAATGTAACAGTGATAGCATCCCTAGGACAGTTTGAAACACATCTTAAACATGCCCCACATCTGTTAGGGTAAGTTAAAATTTTATTTCCCTGTCTTCTGTAAACGCCCCATGAACACTCAGTAGTACATCGTTCACAAAGCATACATCTTTCCGGATCCACAAAAACTTTGTATTTTGGCGGAACTGTTGAAGGTATCATCTTTTCTCACCTAATTATTAACTTAAATTAAATTTTTTTCTCTAATTTTGCAATAACCATTCTTCCTGCGTCTGGCATCCATACTCGATCCAATTCAGGGCATATTTTCCTAATTGCTGATTCTTCACTTGATACAAATAACAAGTCGTCTTTTTCTGCCGCGACTAATGGTCTTAATTTAATTCTATCTGTCAATCCAACCATGGTGTTTCCTTCTTCGACTTCGCCGTTCATGAAAACCATTCCTTCCTGCGTTCCAACAACAATTCCAAAAGGACCGTTCATTGTTGCACCGCCGTAGGTCATACGGATTGCTTCGTGTATTTTTTTGTCTTCTTCTGACATGCTCTCGATTTCGTCCCAGAATCTTGGAGCTAATGCACTCATTGCATATTCTACAGGGAGTTTGTGTTTTCGAATAAGTAAATCGAAGAGATATGCAACAACTTCTGTGTCGGTTAAAAGTTTACATTTGTATCCAAAACTTTCAACGTATCTTTTATTTGCACCGTAGCTCGTAATTTCTCCGTTGTGAACTACTGACCATCCAAGCAGGTTAAATGGGTGCGCGCCTCCCCACCATCCTTTCGTGTTTGTAGGGTATCTTGCATGTGAAAGCCACTGGAATCCTTTGTACTGGTCAATTTTAAAGTATTCTGCAACTTCCAAAGGCCATGCGGCTGCTTTGAATACCCCCATGTTTTTACCGCTTGAAAATACAAATGCTCCGTCAATTCTATCGTTGATATCCATTACGATATTTACCATCATGTCTTCTTCGACTGCAATGTATTTTTCATCAAATCGGTAGAAAAATCTCCATGAAACCTGTTCTTGTTTAATAATTCCTTCTTCGGTAGGAATTTCTTCGTCTTTTAAGATATATCCATATTTTACAAGAACTTCTTCGACTTCGTGTCTAATTCTATCGTAATCTTTAGTCGCATCTAAAAAAACGTGTATTGCATAATCATCCTTATAGTCAGGGTAAATTCCATATCCTACGTATCCGGAACCTTCACCATTTCCCCTTTCCTTTAAACAATTCAAAGCTGTAGCAATCCTGTCTCCACTAATAAGTCTTCCAGTTCTACTCATAAATCCGATAATTCCGCACATGATAAGCCTCCAACTTTAGGTTATCCTATTATGAAAAAAGTCATTTATATACATTGTTGAATATAACGGAGTCGAAATACCCGAAAAAATTATTTTTTATAGATTAATCCGACCAATTTTTCAATTATTTTAAAAAATATAGAAAATTATTTTTTAATATCTACAACACCGGTTCTAAACAAGTGTTCTATCCTAACACCATCAATTTCATCGATTCCACTTTTATCCATGACTACAAATACTTTTTTAGGATTAGCTATGCCTTTTAGATATTTTATTGTTTCTTTTACGGAATTTCCAGAGGTCATTACGTCGTCAACAATAATTACATCCTTTCCAACAATGCTAGACATGTTCTGGCCGATAAATCCTGTTGTTTTCTCTTTTTCGGTGTGTACGTGTTTTTTAGGAACGTATATTGAGAAATTTTTGTCGAGTTCATCTGAAATCAATGTTGCAAGGGGAACTCCTCCCGAAGAAATTCCGACAACGCCATCGAATTCAACATCTGAGAGCATATCACAGATTATTTTTGAAATATTCCTAAGCCTTCTTGATGAAGCCCTAACATTATCCCATTCTAAAAATATATCCAACTTTTCAGAATCTTCTTTTGGAGTTTCTCCGGCCTTTAAAAGTTCTTCACCATTTAGTGTAAGATATAATGCCGTTTTAACTGAGATATTTAGCTCTTCTGCAATATCTCCGCTTGGAAAACCCATATCTCTCAATTTTAAAGCCTTAAGTATGAGTTCTTTTTTCATGATATCACCATATTACCAAATAATATATTTTTATATTATTAGTATATTTCGATTAAATTAATAAAAAATAACAGTGTGTTCAGTTTTAGGTGAAAAACTATTAAAAAAGGCGTATTAAATAAAAAAGTAGTAAAAATGTGAATTAGAGCATTCCCATCCATTTGTGGATTTGCGGCGTGCACATTACATCCACGTACCTTCCGCAAATTGCCATTAATTCAAATATCTTTTTCTTTGAAGTGGTTGCTTTTATCCGGTCAGTTGGAGAAACCGGCTGAATGCAGAGCGTTATATTTCCTATTTTTGATAAATCTCTTGCAATTCTTTCGATTAGTTCTTCGGAAGTTTCTTCAAATACTACAATTTTTGCGTAAACATCAGTTCCTGCTAAATATAATCTTTCGATTGTTTCGAGTTCTTTTGAATATAAATTATACCAGAAGTCGTCATCTTTATTTTCAAAGTGTTCTGGTAGCTTTATATCAATTGAAGCGTAATCATAACTATCCAATCTTTCAGGAAACATCCCATTGCTCTCTAAAAATGTTTTATAGCCCTTATGCTTTAAAATTTCAGAATACTGCTTTATTTTATTTGGATATAATAGGGGTTCTCCACCGGTAAACGAAACTGCAAAAAGATCAGGCGTTCTCAATTTTTCAATAATTTCGATAAGTTCATTTTCAAGTTCCAAATATTCAGTAAAGTCGCCTGATCCGGAAACTTCTTCGACTCTTGCAGTTCCACCAGGGGTATTTGGCTCGTCACAATATATGCAATCAAGAGGGCATTCCTTAAATCTCACAAAGATGAATCTTTTGCCGATAAACTTCCCTTCACCCATAATTGAGGAAAATACTTCTCTAATCATTTAACCACCGATAAACCGTTTTTAAAATTCAAAACGTAGCTAGTGTTAAGTTCTCAAATAATGAACTCAGATACTTATATATACTATCAAAAGCAGTGTAATATTGCATCAATAAGAGATGTATATAATACTAGGTGAATAAATATGGCTTTCGGTAAACCCGCAATGAAAAATGTTCCTGTAGAAGCAGGAAAAGAATACGAAGTATCAATTGAAGACATGGGTAAAGGTGGAGACGGAATCGCTAGAATCGATGGATTCGTTGTTTTCGTACCTAACGCAGAAAAAGGTAGCGTTATCAAAGTTAAAGTTACCGCTGTAAAAGAAAAATTCGCTTTTGCAGAAAGAGTATAAGTGTTTCTCGTCTTCCCTTAATACCTGTGGGCCTTTATCGGAAACCCCAGTAATTAAGCAGTGATAAAGATGATCGAATCACTAATTCGATTCTTTTATTTTTTTATAAGTCTAGTAATATACTGGATCAATTTAATTCGAGCATTTAATTTGGAACTTATTGAAAAACGTACACTTGACATTATTTTCGTTTTCAACTTATCAGTACTTTTCTTTTCGATATATTTTATGTCGGATGTAAATTATGTTTTTGGACTTTCTGTCTACACAGCTTCTTTTTTAAGCGTTTTACTGATTAGAAATCAGCGTTTTTTTGAAAAATTTACAAAACTCCTAAAAATGGATCTTTCCTTTGATAATCCGATCCATAAAATTACTCTTTCGCTTTCTACATACATTTTGTTAAATCCAGTGATCGCTTTTGCATCAGGATCTGGTCTTATAATCGCCCTTACAGATTTTTTGGAAGTACTCGATCTTGCTGCATTTCAACTCATAATTTTAATCTATGCATTTGTTGGAATAGGCTTTGGAACGAGAAAAAACCTAAAACAATCCATTGAAAGATTAGATATAAAAATTCCATCCATAAAATACGCGATTTTTGGAGTAATACTTCTATTCATGGTTGATAAATTTATATGGAATCTTTTTGACTTTTTTACATATATTTTCCAGTCAATGGATCCCGTAATTTCAGAACAGATTGCAGAACAGGCAGTTGTTGAAACTTCAAATGTTAATGAAGTTGTAAATACAATAAAAATTTCCGCGTCCACGCCGTTAAAAATAGTATTTTTATCGATAATAGTTGGAATAAGTGAAGAATTGATGTTTAGAGGAGCACTGCAACCGCGATTTGGAAATATATATACAAGTTTCCTTTTTGCAGCACTTCATGCCCAGTATCTGTCATCAATGGTACTTTTGGATGTATTTATAATAAGTTACATTCTTGGAATGATAAAAGAGAGGAAATCAACATCCACTACGATTCTAATCCATATTTTATACGATATTATATCGTTAATCTTTTGATTTTGACCTTAAACAGTTGTAAAACCACGGTTCTTCGTAAGATTCGTAATTTTTTACATATGGGCAGTCTTTTGGCAGTGCCGATACCATTATGGCTTCGAGCATTGAAAGACATTCTTTTTCTTTTTTGAATCGGGTTTTGTAAATGCTGCATCGTTTTGTTTCAGTGTCGAGGTGTTTGCAGTACACAACTTCAGGTTCACTGCACTCGGTTGAATTAAAAACGTGGATTATACAGCACCTTCCGCACTGCTCGCATAGATCGTCTGGAAACATTTCTGCGCTTAATTTAATTATTTTTTCTTTATCATACTTTATCGTGCCTTTTGAGCCAAAAATATTCATAATATCACGTGAAAATTTAAAAGTTAGTTTAAAACGAATAAAAATCGAAAAAAATAAGTATAAACTTAATTATTTTCTTTTAAGGCCTTCATAAATTGCTGCTTGAAGACCGTGGAATTTAACCATTCCTACAATTTCTCTCTGGTCCATTTCTTTGTTTTCAAATGAAACCATGTCTTCGTTGTAGATTGCATCTTTGCTTTCTCTTCCAACGATTCTCATTGAACCTTTGTAGAGTTTTGCAATTAATTTTCCGTTCATTCTTGTTTGTGTTTTGTCAACAAACGCATCTAAATCGTGTCTTAATGGTTCGTGCCAGAGTCCCTTGTAGATTAAATCTGCGTATTTTGAATCAACCGTTTCTTTGAATACGATTTCTTCTCTTGTTAACACGAGCTGTTCGAGAGCTTTGTGTGCAGTTATTAAAAGCATTGCACCAGGACATTCGTAGTTTTCTCTTGATTTCAAGCCTAAAACTCTATCTTCAACAATGTCTACTCTTCCAACACCATTTCTTCCGGCAATTTCGTTTGCTTTTCTTATTAATGAAACTGGCGCTAATGAATCACCATTGATTGCTACAGGAACACCTTCTTTGAATTCAATTTCTACGTATTCTTCCTTGTCCTGTGCGTCTGTTGGATCAACAGTCCATGCAAAACATTCTTTTGGAGTTTCAGTCATTGGATTTTCTAAGATTCCGCCTTCAATACTTCTTCCCCATAAGTTTTCGTCAATACTGAATGGTTTTTCTAAGTTCACTGGAACTGGAATTCCTTTTTCTTTTGCATATTCTATTTCTTCAGTTCTTGTAAGGTTTAAATCCCTGATTGGTGCTACAATTTCAATTTCTGGTGTTTTTGCTCTCATTACTGATTCAAATCTGAACTGGTCGTTTCCTTTTCCAGTACATCCGTGTGAAATTGCGCTTGCTCCAACTTCTTCTGCAAGTTCTGCAATTTTTATAGCAATTAAAGGTCTTGCAAGAGCTGTTGATAATGGGTATCCTTCATAGAGAGCGTTTGCTTTAATGGCTCTGAAGATATACTCTGTTGCAAATTCTTCTTTTGCATCAATCGTGTAGTGTTTTAATACACCGAATTTCTTTGCTTTTTCTTCCGGTTCTATTAAATCTTCTTCAGGCTGACCTACATCGACTGCTACTGAAATTACTTTGTAGTCGTATTTGTCTTCGAGTAATTTTAAACAGCAGCTCGTGTCAAGCCCTCCAGAATATGCCAAAACTGCAATTTTTTCTTGCATTGGTATCACCTGTGTTTTATTTTTCCGTGTTCATTTTAACTGTAAAAAAATGGTAATCTAAAATTTATTCAATATATCTACTAAATAGTTATAAACTTTATTGTAAAACTTAATGTAAAAATAAATAGGAGTTATTGGAGTTCACTTTTAAGAAGTTCTGCAACTGCAAAACTCGGAGTTGCAAGAGATACGTCTTTTCCATATTTTTCTGCAACAGAAATTACTTCAAAATCCGCCAATGCATCTTTTAAAACCTTCTCCCCAAGTCCAGTTATTACGACCTTTTTAAGACCGTGCTTTTCTGCGACTGTTTTTACATTTTTTAAAATTAGACTTTTCCATAATTCATAATAGGTTTTTGCAATGTTTTCTGCATCAATTTCTGAAATCTGATTCAGATCAGAACAGAGAACCTTTGAAATTCTAACTAAACTGCTTCGTTTATCAGTTCCTTTACCGTCAGGCGTGTCACAGGTATATTCTTCTGGAGTTACCTTATCCAAAACTACTGAAACATCGGCAGTTATTGCAAAGTATTCTGAAGAAACGTTTGTATTTACGCCTTTAAACGATATTGTGTTTCCAAGATGTGAAATAGGGGTCCTAAGAGTTCCGACATACAATAATTCCTGATTCATGAACCTTTCGAGATCTGTTTTCTCCGCAACCACTTCCCCATTCACAATAGGAATAATATCAGTTGTTGTTGAACCCATATCAACCAAAATACAGTTTTTTTCGATATTTTTTGAAACCCATTTTGCAGTTCCACACCAGTTTGATGCAGAAACTTTCATGTAATTTGTTCGGGCATTTTCAAGAGAAATAAAGTTTCCATCGCTGTCAAAAACAGATATATTACTACCAAAAGCAGATTCTGCAGCGTTTAATATGTTATCTACACCTTCTTTCTTTGTTTCATACGAATCTGCAAGTTCTGCAGTTGTAACAAGTGCTACGTGTGATACTTCTTTTGAATATGTCTTTAAAACTTCTGCCAATTTATCGTTATTCTTCCACATTGGAAAATAAAGGTGGTGAACTTTAAATTCGCCGTTTTCGTGAAGTTCTGTTATTTTTGTATTTGCTCCGCCAATATCTATTCCTAAAATCATTTTCACACCATATTTAAAAACTAAAAAATCATTTTTAAAATAATTAAAAGATAAGTTTAATTATAGATAATCACAATATTATTTAAAGTTAATTTGGTTAATTAAGCGTTATGTGAAATTATGACTGATAATCCTGCCGATAATAAGGTTTTTAACGAAGTTTCTAGTCTTTACAAACAATACTTCGACTATGCCATAAACGTGAGAAAGTGGCTTGAAATTCCGGATGATTTACCACATCGAGAGATTGGTTACGGGATGTTAAAAAAAGTGGACAATAGAAACATGTCTTTTAATACTAACGGTGAGTATCTAGCCTGGGTTTTAAAAGAATCCCCATTTCACCTGTATAAATCACTTTCATACATGGAATATCCAGATGTAGTAGGTGGGGCTGCAAAAAAAGGTTTAATTAAAAGAGAAGTTGCGTTCGACATAGATACGCATAAGACTGAAAAGTGCACTCATGACGATTCATGGATATGTGAAGAATGTCTGGGTGAAGCTAGAAATCAGGTCTTAATTTTAATCGAAGACTTCTTGTTTCCCGATTTTGGACTCTCTGAAAAAGATTTAAAAATAGTATTTACTGGAAACAGAGGGTACCACATATATTTAAAACCGGAAGATACGAAAAAGATTGGAGATACAAAATTGCTTGAAAAAATAGAAAAATGGGAAAAAAACGAAAGGAGGTACTTTATTGAATACATTTTAGGAAAAAATCTAAATTTAAGGAATATGGGAAGCCGCTGGAAAAATATACTGATAAGAGAATTTAAGAAAAACAAAATTTCGACGAAAAAGTTTGAAAAAACTTCAGACTGGAAAACTGAAATTGATACAAGAAAGGATAACGTTAGACGCGAAATCTACGAAACAATTGGTAAAGTAAAAAGCAGACTTGAACTCGACGAAAAAGTTATGGATGACGATATCAGACTTCTTAGAACGATCGGATCACTTCATGGTTATACTGGGCTGATGGTAAAAGAGATAACATACAGTTCATTGAAAAGTAACCAGTTTGACCCATTAAATCATGGCGTATTTTCTAAATTCCATAAAATAATGTACAATGTAAATATAAAACAGGAAATCGATCCACTAACTCTAAAAGGAGATACTTTCGACCATAAATCTACAGAAATTCCTGCAAGCTACCTTTTATTTTTATTTGGACATGGTATCGACTTTGAAATTTTAGAATAACTTCTATTTTTTTAAAAAATTAAAACAGTATATTTAAATTTATAGATTAATTTGCCCAAAATGAAAAATGGTAGCCCAGCGCGGATTCGAACCGCGGTCCCATGCTCCAAAGGCACAGATGATTGGCCACTACACTACTGGGCTTCTTTAACAGTTGCACTAATTAGATTGGAATTAACATATATAAAGTTTTCGGTAAAATTCATTCTTTTAAAAGAGTTTAAAAACTTAATTTGACTATATTTATTGCTTTGACTTTAAAAATAAACGTTATCTTTTGAATAATCAGTCTTAAAAAGTTAGAGTTATTTTTACAAAAAATTAATAGATAATAACGGAATACCAAAAAGTTTATATAGTGTTTTTGAGTTAGTTGATATGCAAATTGTTCGAATAGTCGTGCTTCAGTGGCTCAGCCTGGTAGAGCGCCTGCTTGGTAAGCAGGAGGCCGCGGGTTCAAACCCCGCCTGAAGCTCGTTTTTTATTTTGGAAAAATATATTTATATATCTAAATATATTTATTAAAATTTTACAAATTCTCCAAAAAATCCATTTTTAGAAAGTAGCTCTTTATCTTTGGAATTTAATGTCTGTTTTTTCAAAGGTGGAATTGCTGAACCATTCTTAGCGTAAATTACTCCTTTTTTCTTCTTTGATCCCAAAAATTTACCTGCATTTCCATCAATAATTATTGTTCCAGATATCATGTCAGATGCAGTGAAGTCCCCAGTATTTCCATTTATAATTACAGTTCCGCCCCGCAATACAGATCCAGTATTTTTTCCGGCATTTCCCTTAACTATAATGGTTCCATTTTTCATCAAAATTCCCGTACTCAAATCAACATTTCCGTTTACCGTAATTTTTGATCCATTTTCAATTCTAGCACCAATCGTATCCCGAATTACGTTATCATTTAAAATAAGTTCATTGTTCTTAAAAACATTTGGTTTTAAAACTTTTTCTTGCGTTTCGGATTCCATTAATTCAGTAATCGAAATATATTTTTTATATCCTGAAAAATCGCTTTCTACTTCGATTATATTTCCAATAGGCTCTTTCAAACTAAAATTTTCATTTAAATAAACAGTTCCTGAAACCATGCTTATTCCAAACCTCGTGTCAATGTTTCCATCAACAATGACTGTCCCGGTTTGAATTTTACCGCCGCTTCCACCAAAATACTTTAAATCAGCACCCATCGAACTACAAAACCTGTGTCCCACATCCCCTTTAATATAAACTACATTTTCAGGATTTTTTATGTGGTTTACCAATTTTTCGTAAGATATTCCTTTTGATACCTCACTTTTAACATCAAAATTACTCTGCCATATAAAATTGTAAGTAAAATCAAGTAAGCAGTCCTTAGGATCGTTTAAAATAAGTTCCATAACATTTTTATCTTTTAAATAATCTTCAACGGTTTTTTTCTTCTTTTTAAATATTCCAAAGACCATTAAAACACCCCGATCAAAATAATGTGTATTAATATCTCTATTTTAATGTATTAAAATTCAACTTTTTTAAATTTTTAAACTGATATCATATATTAAATTCTCAATTGAGCAACATTTATATACCATAAAATCATAGTAATTGTGTGGACAATCCCCCACAATGAAGATAAAACCCCCCAAAAATATATGCAGAAAACGTTTAAATTCCCCCATTATAGTCAAAAACCGTTCAAAACTATCTACTAGTGACTATCTAACGATAATAACACTAAAATCTAAATAAATACTTCTTTAAATTGATTATTTTATTATTTGAAATATCTATTCCCTCACTTTTCAAAATTTCTATCTTTTTTTCAATCCCTTTTACATATCCGCCAACATTTCCATTAGAATGTACTACCCTGTGGCAGGGCACTGTTAAAACATATGGATTATTTTTCATTGCATTTCCAACCGCCAGGTAAGCTTTTGTATTTAGAGCTTCGGCGATTAGCTTATATGTCGTGATTTTTCCCTTTGGAATTTGCATTAAAAGGTCGTAACACTTTTCATTGAATGTTTTCATAAAAATACTTTGATTTTAAAATATAAAAAATAAATTTTTAAAAAAGTAAAATTAGATATTTAGTTTTCTTTTGGATATGCTGGAAGTTTGTGGATTGAAATATCGAGTCCAGCTTTTTCTTCGTCTTCTTTAACCCTTAAACCCCCAGTAAATACGCCAATAACTTTTCCCAAAATAAATCCTGCACCAGTACCGTAAACTGCACATATCAATGCTGCAATTATTTGTTGTGTAAGACTAACTCCACCAACTCCACCAAATGCAGTCATTCCAAACACCCCTGCTAAAATTGCACCAAGGGTTCCAGCAGTTGCGTGTACCGGAATTACACCGCACACATCATCGAGCCCTAATTTTTCAACAAATTTGAATATTAATGGTACTTGTGAACCTGCAATAAATCCAATTATCAAAGCACCAAGTGGACTTACGATATCAGTTCCTGCACAAATTGCAACAGTGCCTGCAAGAAGTCCGTTTGCAGTATACAATACATCATTTTTAGAGAATAAACATCCTCCAAGACCTCCACCCGCCATTGCAAGTGTTGTTGTTGCACAAACCAATCCTGAAATATCGCTCAATGCGAGTGAACTTCCAACGTTAAATCCGTACCAGCCAAATGCAAGAATATATGCACCAAGAATTGACATTGGGATGTTATGGCCCGGAATTGTTATTGCTTTTTTGTTTACAAATCTTCCAAATCTTGGGCCAATTGCCGCGATTAATCCGAGTGCTAAAAATCCACCAACTCCGTGAACCATCAAGCTTCCAGCATAATCGTGGAATGGAATTATTCCTGCACCCCATGGACCAAGATAGACGAAAAATGGATATAATAACGCTGTTATCACAATTGAAATCATGATGTATGATTTAAATTTAATTCTCTCTGCAATACCCCCTGCAACGATAGTTGCTGCAGTTGCTGCAAATACAAGTCCTAAAAACCAGTTTGCAAGCTCTAATCCATTGTTTGAAAGAAATGGAGTTGCGCTTGCAATTTTTCCCCACCATGAAACAAATTCCGCCGGGTTTAATGTTCTAGCAATTACTGAACCCACTAAAAGCCAGGAAATACAGCCTATAATCCAGTCGCCCATGTTCTTCATCATTGCATTGTTCACGTTCTTTTCTCGAACCTGACCTCCTTCGAGCATCGCAAATCCAAGGTGCATGATAAATATAAAAGCACCAGTAAAAATTAAAAACATTACATCGCTTGAATTTGCAAGCGTGTTTAACGCATCCATAATATTTGTAGGATTGTTGAATAAATCTGCTGTCACCATATTTCGCACCATCAAATTTAATAATTTTATATAGCTTCAGAACCCCGTTCACCAGTTCTTACCCGGCAAACGTCCTCAACAGGAATTATGAAGATCTTTCCATCTCCGGGTTTTCCAGTATACGCGTTTTCTGCAATTATTTTTATTACTGCATCTACGTCTTTTTCGTTAATTACGAGCTCCAGTTTTACTTTTTGGAGTATTTCGACCACGTGTTCTGTTCCACGGTATCTTTCAACTACTCCGCCTTGAACACCCCTTCCTTTTACTTCAGTTATCGTTAAACTAACATAACCACTTTTATAAAGGGCGTTTTTAACGAGTCCCAACCTTTCCATTCTTATTATTGCTTCTAGTTTCTTCATTATTGCACCAATTATTAACCAAACCAATCAAATGAAATTTAGGTTTAAAACTGTAAATTTAAGGAAAACCCATACCTTTAAAAATGTATGATATAGGAACCGGAATTCTTATTCTTATTAAAAATAAAACTGATATAAATAGTCCTATTAAAATGGATAAATTTGAATATTTAAAAAAAGAAATTAAAAAAGTATTGTTTTTTGATCTTAATTTTCTCTAGGATAAGCAGGGAGTTTATGTTCTGCAATATCGAGACCAGTTTTTTCTTCTTCATTGCTAACTCTAATCCCTTTGGTAAAGATTCCAGTTATTTTTCCAAGTATGAATCCTAAAGAAGTTCCGTAAACTGCACAAATTATAACTGCGATTACCTGTTGTATTAAACTTACCCCACCAAGGCCTCCAAACATTGTCATTCCAAATATTCCTGTCAATATTGCTCCAATTGATCCTGCTGCAGCATGCACTGGAACTACACCACATACATCGTCAAAGCCCAATTTTTCAACAAGTTTAAATGTAAATGGAACCTGTGCACCTGCAATAAATCCAATAAGTAGTGCAGCCATTGGACTTACGATATCAGTTCCTGCACAGATTGCAACAATTCCCGCGAGAAGTCCGTTTGCAGTATATAATACATCGTTTTTGGAGAATAAAAATCCAGAAAGTCCACCGCCTGCCATTGCAAGCGTTGTTGTTGCACATACCAATCCCGAAATATCTGCAAGCGCGAGCGAACTTCCTACGTTAAATCCGTACCATCCAACAGCAAGTGCAAATGCTCCAAAAACTGCCATTGGAATGTTGTGTCCCGGAATTGAAATGGGTTTTCCGTCAACAAATCTTCCAACTCTTGGGCCGATTGCTGCAATTAATCCAAGTGCCAAAAATCCACCAACACCGTGAACCATCAAACTTCCAGCATAATCGTGGAATGGAATTATACTTGCACCCCATGGTCCAAGATACAAAAAGAATGGATACAATACCGCTGTTATCATGATTGAAATCAAAATATATGCGCTGAATTTCATTCTTTCTGCAATTCCCCCTGCAACGATAGTTGCTGCGGTTGCTGCGAATACTAATCCATAAAACCAGTTTGCAAGCTCAATTCCGTTATCAAACGTAAATGGTGATGCACTGAAAATTTTACCCCACCAAACAAGAAAATCTGCGGGGTTGAGTGTTGTTGCAATTAATGATCCGACTAAAAGCCATGAGATACAGCCTATAATCCAGTCACCCATATTTTTCATCATTGCGTTGTTCACGTTCTTTTCTCGAACCTGACCGCCTTCTAGCATTGCAAATCCCCATTGCATTAAAAATACAAATGCGCCCATTATTACAAGAAACATTACATCGCTTGAATTTGCGAGCGTGGTTAACGCATCCATAATATTTGTAGGATTACTGAACAAATCTACTGTTGCCATTTTATCGCACCCTCATAATTAAATAGCTTTTTTTCCGTTTTCATTAGTTCTGATTCTAATTGAATCTTCAACAGGAATTATGAAGATCTTTCCATCCCCTGGTTTTCCAGTTACTGCATTTTCAGAGATAATTTTTACAACTGCGCCGACATCTTCGTCGTTAATTACAAGCTCTAATTTAACTTTAGGAAGTAAATCTACAAGATACTCGTTTCCACGGTATTTTTCAATAATTCCGCCCTGAACTCCCCTTCCTTTAACCCCTGTTAACGTTAAACTGATGAATCCTTCTTCTGAAAGAGCTTTTTTTACTATATCGGTTCTTTCTACTCGAACAATTGCTTCTACTTTTTTCATAGTTGCACCAACCAAAATTTAAGATAAATGACAGAATAGATATGTTAAAAATATTTACAATAGGTTCCGGTATCATTAAAATTTTAAGGAATCGGAATGCCTTTTCCGAAAAATAATTATAAAATCTAATATAAATAGTCCTAACAAAATGGATAAATTTGAATATTTAAAAAAAAGAATAAAAAAAATAAAAAAGATTTTTTAGAAATTAAATGGCATCTTTTCCTGTTTCATTTGTCCTGATTCTAATTGCATCTTCAACAGGAATTACGAAGATTTTTCCATCCCCTGGTTTTCCAGTTACTGCATTTTCAGAGATAATTTTGATTATTTTTTCAACGTTTTCGTCTTTAGAAACAACTTCAATTTTAACTTTAGGAAGTAAATCTACAAGATACTCGTTTCCACGGTATCTTTCGATGATTCCGCCCTGAACCCCCCTTCCTTTTACTTCTGTCAACGTTAAACTGATGAATCCTTCTTCTGAAAGAGCATTCTTAACCGCCAATAGTCTTTCAGGTCTGAATATTGCTTCAATTTTTCTCATATACAACACCGCCAAAATAGTAAATAATTCTAACGCTTTGAAAACTATATTTTGAAAAATATATAATCTTATCTATTTTTCTTAAGGAAAAAAGTAAAAAGATAGTATTTATTCGTCAGGGTAAGCTGGCAATTTGTGTTCTGCAAGGTCGAGTCCCATTTTTTCTTCTTCTTCAGTAACTCTGAGTCCGCCTGTGAATCCACCAACTAATTTTCCAAGTCCGAATCCTAATCCTGTACCGTATACTACAGTTAATCCTGCTGCAATAAGCTGGTTTACCAAGCTTACTCCACCAGCACCACCGAGAGCTGCCATTCCAAAGATACCCGTTAAGATACCCCCTAAAAGACCTGCTGTACCGTGTACTGGAACTACGCCACATACGTCGTCAAGTCCCATTTTTTCAACAACTTTGTAGACGATAGGTACCTGAATTCCTGCAAGAAGACCGATTACTAATGCTCCCACAGGGCTTACAACATCAGTTCCTGAACAGATTGCAACTAAACCTGCAACAAGACCGTTTGCTGTGAATAATACATCATCTTTTGAAGCTAAAAGTGCCCCAATACCTCCACCTGCCATTGCAAGTGTTGTTGTTGCACATACTAATCCAGATATATCTCCAAGTGCAAGTGAACTTCCTACGTTAAATCCGTACCATCCGATTGCTAAAACGAATGCCCCGAATACTGACATTGGAATGTTGTGTCCTGGAATCGAAATTGGTTTTTTGTTAACGAATTTTCCAATCCTTGGTCCAAGGGCCATGATTGCTCCAAGTGCTAAGAAACCACCAAGACCGTGTACGATGAAACTTCCAGCGTAATCGTTGAATGGAATCATTCCTGAGCCCCATGGTCCGATGTACACGAATAATGGATAAAGCACTGCGGTTATTACTATTGACATTAACAAGTATGATTTGAATTTAATTCTTTCTGCAACACCACCCGATACGATTGTAGCTGCGGTTGCTGCGAACACTAGTCCAAAGAACCAGTTTGCTAAGTCTATTCCGTTATCTGCAAAGTTCGTTGTGAAGATTTGTCCCCACCAGCTGAAGAAGTCCCCCGGAACAAGTGACACTGCAAGAACTGATCCGATAAAGAGCCATGAAACTGCCCCAATTAACCAGTCTGCCATGTTTTTCATCATTACGTTGTTAACATTTTTCTTCCTGACCTGACCTCCTTCAAGAAGCGCAAATCCAAGTTGCATTGCAAACACAAGTGTTCCCATTAATACTAAAAACATTACATCTCCAGATGTTGCCAAGGTACTGAGTCCAGTTACGATGTTTGTTGGGTCGGCAAATAAATCTGCTGTTGCCATAATTTTCACCTGATTTTATTTTTAATTTAGATAGCTTTTATGCCTGATTCTCCGGTTCTGATTCTTACTGCATCTTCGACAGGAATTATAAAGATTTTTCCATCCCCTGGTTTTCCTGTTTCTGCGTTTTCACGTATTATTGTTATTACTTCTTCGACGTCCTTGTCATCGATGACCATTTCAAGCTTGACTTTCGGAAGAAGGTCAACTACATATTCAGTGCCCCTGTATCGTTCAGTGATTCCTCCCTGAACTCCTCTTCCTTTTACATCAGAAATCGTCAAGCTTAAAAAGCCATTTTCAGAAAGAATACCTTTTACGATATCCAATCGTTCTATTCTTATTATAGCTTCGATTTTTTTCATTTGAACACCCCTTCGTGTCTTAGATATTTTTTAAAATTGATAAAGTGATAATCATAATGCGCATATGAAATTTCGATTTTTTAAGGACATTTAATATTTTTGTAAATAGGGGTATATTACCTTATTTTTCAATAAGGTAATTCGGTTATTTGGTTTTTAATAGTTTTTAATGGTTTTTTGGCTATTTTAAGGTTAATGGTGCGATATAGTGATTTGGTTGGTGCGTTTCGGAAGGAACCGGAATTCCTTTTCCGATAATAATACATGAGTTATCCTGATATATAAAGATAATTTAAATCTAAAAATTTAAATCTTTTTTAATCCAAATAGTCCGATAAAGGGATATATTTTGCAAATAAAAGAAGAATCTAAGGAGTTTAAAAAATTAAAAAAAGAAATTTATTCTCTTACAACCATTGTACCTACACCATCTTCGGTAAAAATTTCCAGAAGAACTGCGTGAGGTGTTTTTCCATTCACAATGTGCACACTTTGGACCCCTTTGTCAAGTGCATTGATGCATGCTTCGATTTTTGGGATCATTCCACCAGTAATCAGTCCTCTTTCAATCATACCTTCGATTTGCGAAATTGTTAATTTCCTGTGAAGGGTGGATGGATCTTTTATATCGTCCATTATTCCATCAACGTCTGTGACCATTATTAGCTTTTCAGCGTTCATTGCACCGGCAATATCTCCTGCAGCAATGTCTGCGTTTAAATTTAAATCATTTCCTTGGTGATCAACACCGATCGGGGAAATTACTGGGATATACCGTTTTTCAACTAATATATCTATTAACTTAGTGTCTACGTGTTCAACTTCCCCAACCATTCCAAGATCTACTTCGATTTTTTGACTGTCTTTCATTAAATACTGGATTTTTTTCTTTGCTTTGATCAGTTGACCTGATTTTCCAGATAAACCAACAGCTTTTCCACCATATAATTCTAATTTTGATACGATATCGCCGTTTATCTTACCTATAAGTACCATTTTAACAATTTCGAGTGTTTCTTCGTCAGTTACACGAAGCCCATGTATAAATTCTGGAGTTTTTCCCATTTTTTCCATCGCTCGATTGATTTCTGGGCCCCCGCCGTGTACTACTATCGGGTTTATGCCGACATATTTCAAAAGTACGAGGTCTTTTGCGATCCAGTTCTTTGCCTGCTCGTTTACCATGGCATGGCCGCCATACTTAATTAAAACCTTCTGATCGTGGAATTTACAGATGTAAGGCAGGGCTTCTATTAAAATTTCAGCTTTTGTGTATTCTTCCATGTATACCCGCTCACCAAAATATTTAAATATTGTTTTTTCATATTCTATATGATTTAATATTTATACATTTTTTAATCCATGCGGAGGTGCAGATTATGGAAGAAGAAAGAATATATACAATTCCTTTGAGAGACGTAACAAACAAAAGCCCTACAACAAAAAGAGCTCCAAGAGCTATACGGGCAATTAGGGAGTTCTTAAAGAAACACATGAAGTCAGACATTATAAAACTTGACAATTCGATCAATGAAAAAGTATGGGAAAGAAGTTTAAACAAAATCCCTGCTAAAGTTAGAGTTAAAGTTGTAAAAGAAGGAGATGTTGTTAAAGCAACATTAGTAGAATAATCTACCTGCTTCTTTCTCTAGAAACACTGTGGTACTATGATAATGAAAACATATTTTTCTGGAGTGTCCACACTAGGAGTACATTCACTCGCAACTGAAGACTATGGGTTTTTTCCTCTTTCAGTTGATCAAAAAACGATGGAACGTATGAAAAACGTACTCGACATTCCTGCAACTCAATTAAACATTTCAAACAGCTCTTTAATAGGCTCCTTATGTGTTGGAAACTCCAACGGACTTTTAGTACCTGACATAACGACTGAAAAAGAAGTTGAATTAATTAAAATGTTTTTAAAAGAAAACAGTCTGGATGTTAATTTAGAAAGACTTAAAGCTAAAAACACGGCATTTGGTAACTTAATATTAACTAACAACAAAGGATGCATAATTTCGGAAGAATTATCCAGATTTAGAAAAACTATTGAGGATGTTTTGGACGTAGAATCCGGAGTAGGAAACTATGCTGAACTCCCAACAGTTGGTTCAAATGGAGTTGCAACCGATAAAGGATGCCTGGTTCACCCACTAACTGATGAATTAGAATTAGAATGGATTCAAAACATTTTAAGAGTGGACTACGTTGAAAGGGGCACTGCAAATAGGGGTGTAACTTCAGTTGGCGCGTGCATTCTAGCAAACTCTAAAGGAGCTGTTGTCGGAGGCGACACGTCAGGTCCTGAAATCTTAAAAATTGAAGAAGCTCTAGATTTAATAGATTAATAATTTTTGGTGATATATATGGCAAAAATCATAAGAATTAAAGGAGAAATCCTTGGAAAAGACGAACCAATGGTATTCACAAAAGAATACAACGTTGTAAAAGAAGACGATGCGTTAGAAACCATGTACTCAGAAATGGGTAGCAAACACGCAGTAAAAAGGGCGTACATTAAAATTGTAGAAGTTTCTGAAATCTCAGAAGAAGACGTTCAAAATCCTATTTTGAAAAAAACACTTGAAATGTACTAATTACCTTACTTTTTTTATATATTGTTTTGATTTCAATTGAAACTATTTTATATAATTTAAACAGAATATAGTTTTTACGATAATATTAACTTGTTTTATTCAGGTGATTTTATGTCTGAAGAAAGAATACAGTTTAACGCCAAAAAAGGAAAATGGTACGTTTCTAAAAAAATTAAAATTGATGAAAATACATCCAATGAAGAAATCGCTAGAGTTTTAGCAGCGATTGAAGAAACACTTTCTGTAAAAATAAAAGATTTTTTGCCATTTGATATGGAAAAACTTGCAAAAATTGCAGATGAAATCTACGAAAAGAAAAAAGGAAGAGTTAGCGAAGAAGATATATCTGGAGCATTAGCAAAATTAAAATCTCCAGCAACTACAAAAAAATTGGGAACAATTGATGAAACAAAAGAAGGAAAAGAAATTTTAAAAAGACTTCTTACGGAAATTGTTTTAGAGAGACTTGGAATAACTTCGAAAATCGAAGCTAAAATGATTGAAAAATACATTGAAAAATCAAAGGCAAAATAAACCTTTAAAACTAAAATAAAACTCTTTTTTTGAAATTTAAAAAAAATTTAAAAAAGTTATTTAATTATTGGAATTCTTTAATGATTTTTCCAATTAATTTGATGCTTGTTTCTTTGTTTGGTCCGATTGGGGATCCAGCAACTACTTGTGTTACACCCATTGCTTCTAAGCCTTTAACTTTTTCTACAACTTCTTCAGGTGTACCGTATAATGCAAATCCTTCTAACATTGCTTCGTCAACGTTTCCGAATGCTGCACCGAAGTTTCCTTCTTTTAATCCTGCTCTGATTGCATCAACTTTAGCAGGGTCAATTCCGTGTCTTTCTAAGATCATAGGAGGTGAACCAGCAGCGATGAATGCTACAACTGGGATTGCTGCTTGTTTAGCTTTGTCTGCTTTTTTGTCTACTGACATGCATGCGTATGCTGCAACGTCAATTTCTGACATGCTTCTTCCTGCTGCTTCTGCTCCTTTTTTAATTAAAGGAACTGCTGCTTCGAAGTCTTTTGGGTTTGAAGCGTTAATTAAAACACCGTCAGCAATTGATCCTGCGGTTTCTAACATTTTTGGGCCTTGTGCTCCCATGTAGATTGGAACTTTTCCTGAAGGTTTAACTGCAAGTTGTGCTCCTTCTTCTAATCTTTTTCCAGCCATTAAAGCTTTCATGTCATCGATTGCTTTGATGATTGTTCCTACAGGTTTTGTCCATTCAATACCTAAAGCATCGAATGTTGCTTTGTCTCCAGGGCCGATACCGAATGTAGCTCTACCGCCGGATAATTCGTCTAATGTAGCCATTGCAGATGCTGCGATTGCAGGGCTTCTTACGTATGGGTTTGTAACACCAGGACCTAACTTGATCTTGTTTGTTGCTGCTGCAAGGTTTCCTAAGGTCATGTATACGTTTCTGTTGTTGTAGTGGTCTGTAATCCAGCAGAATTCAAATCCATTGTCTTCTGCCATTTTAACGTAGTATGCTAGTTTGGTTATTGGTTCGTTTGGAACAAATTCGATACCAAATTTCATTCTGCCACCTTCCTATTTCTAGAGTTTTAATATAACAAGTATAATTACTAATCAGGAATATAATGTACTTTCTATTCTCAATAAATAGAAAATTATATATATATTAAAGAACCTACAGCGAAATTTCGACCAATTAATAAACGTATTATCCAGATTAACGTAGTAATTAGCTATACTCAATTTTATATACGAAAACGCCTAAGTGGAACTTAGAAATTATCCGGTGATATAATGGATTTAACATCCTTTAAGGAAAAACAAATCTCAAAAAAAGAATGCCTTGAGTTGTTTGAAAATACTGAAAACTTTTTTGATGTAATAAAACTCGCAGATTCGCTTAGAAAGGATATCGTTGGAGATACGGTTACTTTTGTAAATAACACAAACATAGAAACCACAAACGTGTGCACAATGGGATGTAAATTCTGTGCATTTAGTGTTTCAAAAAACAGCCCTGACTCATTTAAATTAAGTTCTGATGAAATTGCTAAAAAAGCAGTTGTTGCTAAAAAAGCAGGACTTACCGAAGTTACAATTCACGGTGGAATTCACCCTGACGTTGATACGCACTTTCAAGTTGAAACACTAAATAAAGTAAATAGTGAAACTTCAAAACTCGGCGGAATATATGTACACGCATATTCGCCACAGGAAATATTAAATGGTGCAGAAAATGCTGGAATTGATGTAAAAGAAGCCATAAAAATGTTAAGTGAAGCAGGTTTAAGATCAATTCCTGGAACTGCTGCTGAGATACTTGATGACGATGTGAGGTCCGATATATGTCCATTAAAAATGCCTGTTAAAAAATGGATAGATATCATAAAAACTGCACACAAAACTGGAATTACAACAACTTCCACAATAATCTACGGCCACATTGAAGAGTACAAACATGTCGTTGATCATTTGTCAATTTTAAAAGAAATTCAAGAAGAAACTGGAGGATTTACTGAATTCATTCCACTTTCTTATTTGCATGAAAATACGCCACTCCATAAAGCTGGAAGGGTTAAAGACGGAGCTACTGGACTTTACGAGTTAAAACTCTACGCAGTTTCGAGAATTTTATTTAAAGATATTATAAAAAACATTCAGGCCCCAAGAGTAAAAATTGGAACTAAGTTGAGCCAGTTAATTTTAAAATCCGGTGCAAACGACCTTGGTGGAACTTTAGTGGAAGATAAAGTTTCAAAAGCTGCAGGAAGTATCTACGAAGACGCGAGCGTAGATTTAATGAGAAACGCCATTACGAGCATTGGAAGAATCCCAAAAGAAAGAACTACCCTTTACGAAATAATTGAATAAATTCCCCTATTTTTCAGTTTTTTAATGATTTATCTTGAACTAATAGTTGATATGATCGAAATATTTAGATATTAAAAAATAGGCATGAAAGATGCTTACAAACCAGTTGGTGATTTAATGGATTTTATATCCTTTAAGGAAAAAGAAATCTCAAAAAAAGAATGCCTTGAGTTGTTTGAAAATACTGAAAACTTTTTTGATGTAATAAAACTCGCAGATTCGCTTAGAAAGGATATCGTTGGAGATGCGGTTACTTACGTCGTCAATGCAAACATTAATTTTACAAACATCTGCACTGGAACATGCGGATTCTGTGCATATAAAGCAGAACACGGTGATCCGCATGCGTTTTTTTTAAATCCTGATGAAGTTGCTAAAAAAGCCCTTGAAGCAAGAAAAATCGGTGCTACTGAAGTATGTATTCAAGGAGGGCTTTTAAAAGAAATCGATACCTATTTTCAGGCCGAAATCCTAAAAAAAGTTAAAGAAATTACGGCACCGTATGGAAAAATAGATGTGCATGCATTTTCCCCGATGGAAGTTAAATCTGCCGCAGAAAATGCGGGATTAAATGTAAAAGAAGCATTAAAAATTTTAAAAGAAAGTGGATTGAACAGTATGCCTGGAACTGCTGCTGAAATCCTAAACGATGAAATAAGGTCTGAAATTTGCCCTACAAAATTAAAAACTTCCGAATGGATCGATGTTGTATCAAATGCCCATAAAACGGGAATTAAAACAACGTGTACAATGATGTACGGCCATGTCGAAGAAAATGATCATCTTGCAGAACATTTATCAATTTTAAGAAATATTCAGAAGGAAACTGGCGGTTTTACAGAATTTGTGCCATTAACCTTTTTGCATGAAAACGCACCACTTTATCATACAGAACGGGTAAAAAGCGGAGCTTCGGGAATGCTCGACTTAAAAGTTTACGCAATTTCGAGAATTTTCTTTAAAGACAGTATTAAAAATATACAGACGTCATGGGTAAAACTTGGAACAAAATTAAGTCAGGTTTCACTAAATTGCGGTGCAAACGATATCGGTGGAACACTAATGGAAGAAAACATCTCAAAATCTGCTGGCGGAAGTTATGGAACTTACATGAGCGAAGAACAATTAAAAGACATGGTTTTAGCAGTTGGAAGGATTCCAAAACAAAGAAACACGGCTTATGAAATTATAGAATAGATAAGATATACCTGATTTATTTATTTTTTTAACCTAAACTTACTTATTCTTTAAAACATTATTTTAAACTGTTTTAAAATCTTGAAAAATATTTAACCGTGAAAATATGGAAATAAAAAGAAGATACATGCTGAAAAAGAAAGAATTAAAGGAATTAAAAGACGAACTAGGAAATATTTTTGACGTTGAAAAAATAATTCCAAAAAAAGCTGTCGTTGAAAAAGCTGTGACTGAAGAAGGCGAAATAATCCTTTTAGACGGAACTCCTCTTGCAATGGTAAATAATGGAAGGATATTCCCAACATTGAAATTCCTCCTAAATATGGATATTGAAAACAATAGGGTTACTGTCGACATGGGCGCCGTAAAATTCATTGCAAACGGTGCAGACATCATGGCTCCAGGAATCGTTGAAGCTGACGAAAATATAAAAGAAGGAGACATTGTTTTTGTAGTTGATATAACCCACAAAAAGCCACTATCTGTTGGAGAAGCTTTGATGGATGGAAAAACAATGGTTGAAGAAAAAAAAGGAAAAGCAATTAAAACCATTCATTTTATTGGCGATGAAATCTGGAAAATGTAAACAATAGATTATTATGATAGAAATCATTGAAATAAACGGAATAAAGATAAAAACACACCCTAAAGTATATGTTCCTGCAGAAGATAGTGAACTTTTAATCGAAAATTTAGTTGATGTAAAGAATAAATCCGTTTTAGATGTTGGAACTGGAAGCGGAATTCAAGCAATAAATGCTGTAAAACAGGGTGCTGTAAAAGTCATCGGAATCGACATAAACCCTTATGCAGTGGATTGTGCAAAAATTAACTCAGAATTAAACGAAATTAATCCAGAAAAACTATCCTTTAAAACTAGCGACCTCTTCAAAAATATTGATGAAAAATTTGATGTAATTTTATTCAATGCACCATACCTTCCAACATCGGATGAAGAAAAATTGGAAAAATACTTAAATTACGCATTTGATGGTGGAACAGACGGAAGAGAGGTATTGGATAAATTTTTAGATGAAGTAACTAATTATTTAAATGAAAATGGAACCGTTCAAATACTTCAGTCATCCCTTACAAATGGCGATAAAACCATTGCAAAAATGGAAAAGTTAGGGTTTGTTGCTAAACAGACTGGGTCTTTAAAATTTTTATTTGAAGAATTACAGGTAATTACAGGGTGGAAAAAATGAAAGCTTCTGAAATTATTGAAATTATTGAAAAATTTGCTCCAAAGGAACTTGCAATACCTGGAGACAATATCGGACTTCAAGTTGGATTGGATCTAGAAAAAGAAGTTAAGAATTTAGGAATTGCACTTGACCCCTCCCTAGAAGTTATAGAAAAAGCAAAATCTAAAGATATAGATTTTTTATTTACTCACCACCCGATTTTAAAAGATCCAATAAAAAATTTCACCGGTGCGATGTATAAAAAGCTGAAAATATTAACTGAAAAGGATATTCCACTATACAGTGCACATACAAACCTTGATATCTGTAAAAACGGACTTAATGATTGTTTGGTAGAATTATATGGTTTAAAAGATGTTAAAAATTTATATGAGAATGGACTTGGAAGAATTGGAACTTTTGATGGAACTTTTGAAGATATTCTAAAAATTACAAAAGAAAATATATTTACAGTTCCAGAAACCGTTGTTCCTAAAAGCATATACGATAAAAAACAGTTGAAAGTGGCAATTCTCTCAGGATACGGGCTTTCACAGGATTCTATTAGATACGTGTCTAACCTTGCAGATGTTTATATATCTGGAGATTTAACCCACCATTCAAAAATAATTGTTGAAGAGCTCGGGCTTACAGTTATCGATGGAACACATTATGGAACCGAAGTTTATGGGTTGAAATCGTTTTTAAAGTATTTAGAAAAGAACACCAATTGTAAAATCATATCTTTGGATTTTTAAATATATTTAAACTCTTTTTTGCGGATTTTCTACTTAAATTAAATCATAAAATTATTATAGCAATTAAAAACAATAATATATATGTCACTATTTAATATCACGATTTATAATCATTTTTAACGGTGGGAGTATGGAACTTACGATAGTTCAGAAAGAAATACTTCAGGAATTGATCTCGATATATCGAGAAAAAAATAAAGCTGTGAAAGGAACAGAGATTGCAGTTCGATTAAGTAGAAATCCTGGAACAATTAGAAACCAGATGCAGGCATTGAGAGCGTTGAATCTTGTTGATGGAGTTCCTGGACCAAAAGGAGGATACATTCCAACAAGTTTAACATATCGTTCACTAGGACTTGAAACAGAAGAAGAAATTACAGTTCCAATCTACAAACGAGAAGACCTCGTTGAAGGAGTAAGTGTTACAAAAATCGTATTTGATACAGTAACAAGGGAAAAATCATGTTCTTCAAAAATATACGTTAATGGGGACACTAGAAAATTTTCAGAAGGGGACGTTGTAAAAGTTGGACCGACACATCACAACAAAATTGTTATTTTGGGAAGGATCGTTGGAAGAGACGACATCAACCATATCTTGTTAATGGATGTGATAAGTGTTGCTAGCGTTCCGGGGATTTCTGTAGGGGACGTTGGAATAAAAAAAGAATTAATATACATTACGCCTGAAAAAACTATTCGAGATGCTGCAAAGCTACTTTTTGATGCAAATATAAGTGGAATTCCAGTAATGGATGGAAAAAAACTTCTTGGAGTATTGAGTCTGCATGATGTTGCAGAAGCAGTTGCAAAAGGTCTTGAAAATGAAAATGTGACGAAATTAATGGCTGAAAAAATATATACTGTTTCAAAAAACGAAAAAATATATGATGCATTGATTTTAATGGAAAAACATAACGTTGGAAGGTTAATTATATTAGATAACGAAGAATATGCAATAGGCATTCTTACAAGAACTGATATTTTGAATCTAATTGAAGGAACAATCTTTCCAAAAATTCTTAAAAAGTATTTGAAATAAATTATTTCATTCTTTTCTTGAATTCTTCACTCAATTCTTCATACGTAATTCCTGATTTTGCAAGCAATACCATTGTGTGGAATATTAAATCTGCACTTTCGTAAATTATTTCTGCTTTATCGTCATCTTTTGCTGCAATGATAACTTCTGCGGCTTCTTCACCGATTTTTTCGCAGATTTTATTTACTGCTGTTTTTTTATCGTCGGTTGTTAATTTAACGACGTATGAGCCTTCGGGCTTTTCTTGAATTCTTTTCTCGATTGTAGAATAAACTTCTTTTAAAACATTCATAAAATCACTAAAAAAAGATTTATAAGTTTAATTTTAAATTATTGGATTTCTTTAAGTCTTTTTACCATTTTGACAGCTGCTTCAACTGCACTCTTACCGTAATCGATTCTGTCTTCAGCCTGCATTCTTGTCATTCCCGGGCCTGCAATTCCAAGAGCAACTGGTTTTCCAAACTCCAACGATAAGTCTGCAATTTTTCTTGCTGCATTTTGAACCACAATTTCGTCGTGTTCAGTATCTCCTTCGATAACACATCCAATTGTAACAACTGCATCGATGTCATCTTTTTGGAGGAGTGTTTTGATTGCAAGAGGCATGTCAAATGATCCAGGAACCATTATTTTGCATGAAACATCTGCACCTAAAAATGCAGCGTGTTCTTCTGCCAATTTTTCCATCATAAATGTTAAATCCCTGTTAAATTCTGCGATAACAAATCCTAATTTGACCATTTTTTCACCCGATTAATTTACAACATTAGTCACATTGATTTTTAAACATTATAAGTTTTTTGATAATTCAAGATACCTTTTTGCATTCTCCCTTATTGATTCCACTTCTTCATCAGTTAAAGTTCTCACAACTTTTCCAGGAACCCCTAAAACAAGGCTGTTTGGTGGAATTTCTTTATTTTGTGATACTAAAGCGTTTGCCCCAATTATTGAGTTTTTACCGACTTTTGCGCCGTTTAATACGGTTGAATTCATTCCAACAATTACATTGTCCTCGATCGTGCAACCGTGAACTACTGCAGCGTGCCCCACGGAAACTCCTTCTCCGATATAAACCGGATGACCTACAGAACCGTGAACGACACAGTTATCTTGTACGTTTGAATTATCTTTAATCGTTATTTTGCTAATATCTGCCCTTAATACGGCCCCGTACCAGATATTTACATTTTCACCGAGTTCAACGTCCCCTATAATCGAGGCATTTTTCGCAATTTTTACACTTTTTACCATTAAATCACCATTACTAAAAATATTAAAAATTACCTTATTTTATAGACTTTATCCCATTCTCGCTCGAATTCATCCATGAAAATCAGAGTTTTATCGACTTCTATTGCGCAAATCTGCTGAAAACTAATCACTGCAAAGTTTCTCTTGTCTTCGTTAAATAATAACGTACCAGTACCTTTTCCAGTTTCTAAATATTTAATATACTTATTTTTAAGTTTTACTACAGCTTCAAAGTCGTATTCTCCTTCAACGATACTTCCAGGGTAGTGTATCCGGATATATAGAGTTGGTCTTTTTTTCAAAAGGGCACCTCCCAAACTACTGTCAATTTTATATACCAATCATAATTATTTAAAGTTATGATTGGATTTAGAATGACTTCGAAAAACAAGTACAGCATCTCAAAATTATATCCTTTGGTAGGCGGGAGTTTATTCAAAGAATTTAGTGAAATAATTGAAAATTTAGATTCTTTAGAGATATTGATATATTCATTTATGAGCATGCAAGAAAAAGAAGTTTTAAACGAAATAAACGAATTAAAAAAACTTAAAAAAGATGTTATTTTAATTGCCGGGGGACCTCATCCATCAGGATGCCCGGAAGATACATTAAACATGGGGTTTGATCACATTATAATTGGTGAAGGGGAAATTTCACTGCCGAACCTTATAAATTCTATAAAATCAGGAAAAAGCCTTGAAAAAATAATTAAGGGAATACCTATTGAAAATTTTGATAATTATGAAAAAATATGGCCTCTTGCACCTATAGAAATTACTAGAGGATGCCCATACAACTGCAGATTCTGCCAAACTCCCCAAATATTTGGAAAAAATATAAGGCACAGGAGTATTGAAAGTATCGTAAAAATTGTAAAAACCATGGGGGATATCCGGTTTGTAACTCCAAATGCATTTTCATACGGGTCAAAAACAGGTACAAAACCCGATATAGAAAAGCTTGAAAAACTGATGAAAAGTCTATTTGAAATTAAAAAAAGGCTTTTTTTCGGAACTTTTCCATCAGAAGTGCGACCTGAATTTGTAACTTTTGAAACACTCGATTTAGTGAATAAATACTGTGATAATAGATATATTCATTTTGGAGCTCAGAGTGGAAGTGATGAAGTTTTAAAAAACATTAGAAGGGGACACTTGGTTTCAGATGTTATTAATGCGGTTGAAACCTCTAAAGACTGCGATTTAATTCCAAAAGTTGATTTTATATTTGGTTTTCCAAATGAAACAGAAAACCAGAGGAAAGAAACTATTGATTTGATGAAATACATCATAAAAAAGAATGGAAAAGTTCATGCACATTATTTCATGTCACTTTGCGGAACTTACTTTGAAAATAGTACTCCAGAACCTCTTGAAAAGGAAATTTTGGATACTTTGGGAAAAATGGCAAAAAAAGGACAGATAACTGGTTCCTGGGGATACCAATACTCAAAAAATTCAGAATAAAAAATTATTCTTCAAGCATGTAGAATACATAATTTGCTCTTTCTGAAGGGATTTCATTCATAAATATGACCGTTCCACTTACTGGGGAATTAACGTACCTCAAATCTCCTTTTTTACTTTTGAGTGTTGCGAGTCGATACCCTTTTAAAACCCGAAAACCGAAATCCATTATTGGATAAACTTCGTAA
This sequence comes from Methanococcus maripaludis, assembly GCF_013760955.1. Classification (NCBI taxonomy): domain Archaea; kingdom Methanobacteriati; phylum Methanobacteriota; class Methanococci; order Methanococcales; family Methanococcaceae; genus Methanococcus; species Methanococcus maripaludis. Next base: position 403,195 of record NZ_JACDUL010000003.1, read on the forward strand.
CCTTCTGCAACTACGGAAATAAGTTCGGTTCCTGTTTTGAGATAAGTAACTGTGTGTTTGTCAGGATATTGAATTAAAACATCTTTTTTTAACTTATTTAAACTTAAATATTTTACTAAATCATCATAAATAACCGTATAAAGAAGCTTGCCGTTTCCAGAATATTCTTCATTTTCTTCTAAGAAAATTATTATTTTCCCATTATTTTCGATTGCAACACGTTCGCCGTCGTTTAATTCTCCTTCAACGTAAATTTTAGGAATTTTCATTAAAACACCTTTAAATTTTAAAAAAAGTTAAAATATGCAGTTAAAAGTAATTAGTGAATTCTTTCAATGATAAAATCAGCGATAGTTTCGAGATTCTTTCTTTTTTCCGCATCAAATATTTTTAAGTAGTGTTTAGCTTCTTCAGTTGCTTTTTTCATTGTGTTTTTTGCGTATTCGATAGAATCTGCTAAAATTTCAATTGCTTCGGAAACTTCTTCAGGAGTTGCGTTGTTATTTCCTAAAATCTGCAATAATCTTTCTTTTTTATCTTCTGAAAGGTTTTCCATTGCGTAAATTATCATCATTGTCTTTTTACCTTCAACAATATCGCTTCCAACAGGTTTTCCGATTGTTTTTTGATCCCCGATTAAATCTAAAACATCATCTTGAATCTGGAAAGTCATTCCAATCCTTTTTGCATAATTACAGAGCGCATTCCTTTCTTCAGGAGTACATTCTGCCATGATTGCTCCAATTTCTACAGGAGCCACAATTAAAGCTCCTGTTTTTTTGGAAATCATGTCAAAATACTCGTCTAAAGTAGGGAACCTTTCTTCAAACTCCATGTCATCAGTCTGCCCTTCGCAGACTTCAACACATGCCTTTGAAAGTACCTTTAAAACTTCGTGAGCTTTTTTGCTATCTCCGATATTTGAAAGGGCTTCGAATGCTTTTGCATATAATAAATCCCCGGCTAAAATTGCGATTGGTTCACCATAAATAGTGTGAACTGTAGGCATTCCTCTTCTCTGGTCATCGTTATCCATTATATCATCATGAACTAACGTATAATTATGAATTAATTCAACAGAAAGTGCTGGTGCCATTATTTCGTTAATATCGTCTTTTTTCAAGAGATATGTTATAATTGAAAGATAAGGCCTTACTCTTTTACCGCCTGCAAGTAAAAGGTGTTTTGAAGCACTGTAAAGATTAGTATCTTTTTCCATGTATTTTTTGAGTTCAGAATCGATTTTTGACAATATTTCCCTATCAAACACCATTATAGCACCTCAATTAAATTACTCTTTCAAATTTCAAACTTTGACCGTTTCTGAGTAAGTGTACATCTTCACCGAGTCTGAATCCTTCTTCTTCAGCCAATTTAGCATATGCTGACGTTAAATTAAAATCACCGTGAGCAGGTATCAAATGTTCTGGTTGTAACCATCTTAAAATGTCCCTGTGGTCTTCTTTTGCCGCGTGTCCAGATACGTGAGCCCCCTTAAATAGCCTAACTCCTGCTAATTTTAACCTTGCCTCCAATAAATACCTTTGTGCCGCATTCATTGGGTTTGGAATAACGTCTGCAGAAAATACAACCTGATCGTATTTTTCAAATCTAAATGCTGTTTTATTAGTTGCCATTCTTGATAAAACCGCACCTTCTTCACCCTGGTGTCCTGTAACGACCATGAGGTAGTTTTCTTTTCCATCTTTCATTATCTGGTGGAAAGTTTTGTCTATTGATGAAGGGTCCCAGCAGATTTTTGTTTCTTTTGGGAATTTAACTAAACCGATGTCTTCTGCAATTCCACAGTATTTTGCCATTGATCTTCCAACAAGTACTGGAATTCTACCCATTTTTGATGCAATATCGGTAATTGACTTGATTCTTGCAATGTGTGATGAAAATGTGGTAACTACTACTGCATTGTCTTCATTATCCGTTCCAAGAAGGTCGTTTTTCAAAAGATTTGCGGCAACTCCCTCTGATGCTGTTTTTCCTTCAAAATCGACTCTAGTACTTTCAGAAACCATTGCAATTACGCCCTGTTTTCCAATTCTTTTTAATGCCTTGTAATCTGGTTTTTCACCAACTACTGGGAAATTATCAAATTTAAAGTCGTTTCCATAAACTACTGCACCGTATGGGGTGTGAAGTACTGCCATTGCAGAGTCTGGAATACTGTGTGTGATTTTTACAAATTCTAAAGTAATATTTGCTGTTAAATCTAATTTATTTCCATTTTCTAAAGTAATTAATGGATTTCTAACGTCAAATTTCTTTTCACTTAAAATTTCCCTTTTTACAAGCTCTAAAGTGTATGGAGTTCCGATAATTGGGGCATTGTACCTGTGCGCAAGTTTCGTAATTGCTCCGATGTGGTCGAGGTGCCCGTGCGTTAAAACAATTGCCTTGACCTCTCCTTCGATATTTTTCATTACTGTGTCATCAGGAATTACGCCCATCTCAATTAAGTTTAAACTGTGCATTTTTGAGATATCTGTATCCTCGTGAATCATTATCCTGTCGAGTCTTACACCCATATCGAAAATTATGATCTCGCCGTCGATATTTACGGCAGTCATATTTCTTCCGACTTCTTCGTATCCACCTATTGCGACTACTTCTAATTGCAAATTATCACGTCCTTTTTTTAAATACCTGAATAAATAAGATTGAAAAAATTCCGATGGATAATATTTAAATTATTAAATCTGATCCTTCCAATTCTTTAAATCGCCTTTTAAAACATATCTGGCAGATTTTAGTTCGTTTAGATTACTACTACCTGTTAAAAACATTGTAGTCTTTAATTCTTTAATCATTCTTTCAAGCACAGCTGTAACAGCTTCTGAAGACTTTAAGGCTGCTTTTAAAATTGGCAAAGCAGTTCCACAGCAGTTTGCACCGATTGTAATTGATTTTGCGATATCGATTCCAGTCCTTATTCCGCCTGTTGCAATTATGGGTCCTGAAAAGACTGAGTTTACTTCCAGAATTGATGCTGCAGTTGGAATTCCCCAGTTAAAATACTGGTTTGAAAAATTCTTCTGCTCTTCATCTTTTATCCTGTAAAGCTCTACAGCAGCCCATGAAGTTCCGCCACTTCCGCCAATATCTATCGCATCAAAGCCTATTTCTTTTAAAAAAATGGCGTCTTTTTTTGAAAATCCTTCGCCAACCTGTTTTGCGATAAATGGGATTTTTCCATGTATTTTATTGTACTTTGAAATTATTTCTTTTAAAATATTAAGTCCTTTGAAGTTTACATCGCCTTCTGGCTGTATTGCTTCTTGTAGTGGATTGAAATGAATTGCCATTGCATCTGCATCAATCATTTCTACAGACTTTGAAATAATTTCTTCGTCCCATGAATCTTCCACAAAGTTAACTGCCCCGAGATTTCCTATTATTAATGAGGAAGTGTGATCCCGCACAACAGAATAGGTGTCTTCAAGGTAGCTTTTTGATATAGCTGCCCGTTGTGAGCCTACACCCATACCCAAATTTAGTTCCTCGACAGCAATAGCAATATTTTTATTGACTTCCTTTGCTTTGGGATGTCCACCAGTTATTGCTGCCACAATTAACGGAGCATTTAATTTTTTTCCAAAAATTTCGATAGATGTATCGATATCGTCTAAATCGCAGTTTGATATACCGCTGTGAATTAATTCAACGTCCTCAAGAAGGGTTCCTTTTTTATACTCCACATCACAGTGGTCGCATACAATAAGGTGTTCCAACTTTCTATATTCAATGCTATTATTATTCACGAATAACCACCTATATATTATTATCTAAAGTCCGAAAAATTACAGTTATTAAAACAAGGTAAGTAAATAATAAAAAGCTTTTCCAGATGTAAAAAATAAAAAAAGAATCTCGAATTTTTACTTTGTTTTTTAATAGATTTAAATTTTGCCTGTTTTTAAAGTTTGGTGTAAAAAAATTGTTAAAAAAACATATCTTATGTCGCACTAAATTTATCTTATTTATTAAATACTTTTGGGTTATTTATGATTCCTATTGCTAAAATGCTAGGGCTTTTGTACATGGTATATAAATCTATCGATAATTTCATTATATATACCGTTTTCAGTTCCATTTTGTTCTTAGAATTGCAATCCTATTTCGTAAATCATATATATACTTTTCGAAATATATAAATAGTATCGTGCGGAAACTATATATGAATCGATTTTATTGTTGAATATTCATAATTTTCAATATACTCTAATCATTCGATTTGGGGGAATTTCGTTGGAAAAAATAAAAATACTGCACAGAACTCCAAAAGGAAAAATAATTGGGCGTGTTAAAAAACAGCCCCGTTTTAATTCACTTGTTGGAATAAAAATTAAAGATAGAATTAAAAAGATCGGTAAAATTTACGATGTATTTGGACCTGTTGAAGAGCCTTACATAAAAATAATCCCCTACAGTGAAGAGGATGCAGAAAAAACCCTTGAATCCGATTATGTTTTTGTTATGAATGAACAACCTAGAAAACAATCTCAAACCCGTAAAAAAGGAAAAAGATAACTTTAAGACGGTGTTACCATGAAAGTCGAATCTGTTACAAAAGAAGAAACTAAAAAGCCTGAAAGAAAGATTAAACTAGCTATCGCAAAGCCTGAAGACTATTCAAATAAGAATGTAATTTTAGAAAAGGAAGAAGAATTAATTTGTCCTGTCTGCGGTAGTAAAAATATTATTAAAGACTATGAAAGGGCTGAAATTGTTTGTGAAATGTGTGGGTGTGTTTTACAACAAAATTTATTCGATGTAGGTCCTGAATGGAGAGCTTTCGACCACGAACAGCGTGTGAAAAGAAGCAGAGTAGGGGCCCCAATGACATATACAATCCACGATAAAGGTTTATCAACCGTTATCGACTGGAGAAATAAAGATAGCTACGGAAAAGATATTTCTGCAGATAAAAGAGCTCAATTGTACAGATTAAGAAAATGGCAGAGAAGGATTAGGGTTTCTGATGCATCTGAAAGAAATTTAGCATTTGCTCTTTCTGAACTTGATAGAATCGCATCAAAATTGGGCCTTCCAAGAAACGTTAGAGAAAATGCCGCAGTTCTCTACAGGGGCGCTGTAGAAAAAGGGCTGATCAGAGGAAGAAGTATTGAAGGTGTTGCTGCTGCTGCACTTTACGCTGCTTGTAGAAGATGTAAAGTTCCAAGAACTCTAGATGAGATTGCAGAAGTCTCGAGAGTAGATAGAAAAGAAATCGGAAGGACTTATAGATTTATTTCAAGAGAATTAAATATCAGGCTTGCTCCAACAAATCCCGTAGATTACGTTCCCAGATTTGCTTCAGAATTAAAACTTCCAGGTGAAGTAGAATCAAAAGCAATATCAATACTTCAGAAAGCAGGGGAAAAGGGTCTTACCAGCGGTAGGGGTCCTACAGGGGTTGCCGCTGCTGCAATTTATATTGCAAGTGTTTTACAAGGAACTAGAAGAACCCAAAGAGAAGTTGCGGACGTTGCAGGCGTTACTGAAGTTACACTTAGAAACAGATACAAAGAGTTAACAGAACATTTAGATATCGATGTAACATTGTAAGGTGATTATATGGGGCTTTTTGACAGAATTCAGACTAAAGATTCCAAACCCGCCATCGCTAAAAAAACTAATGTTTCTGAAAATGTGTCTAAACCCTCAAATCTATTTGATAAATCTGAAGATATCGAAAAAGAAAAACCAGAGATTAAAGTTGGATTTTCAGTAACTGATAAGGTAAAAAAACAGCCTGTTGAAAATTTTAATAGGGACTCTAAGGGATCCATAATTGATAAATACTTTGTAAAAGTTGATGATATCGATTTTGATGTGATTATCGAAAAAGAAGATGGAATTACGAAATACAAAATCCCGGAAATCACCCTAATGAACACAGCGCTTGCAAAACTTTCAGATTTAGATATTAAAACAATAAAAGCGGAACTTTCAGAATCAACCCTTCAAAAATTAGGTCAGATTCAAGGGTATCTTAAAAACTATTCGGACAAAAATAACTTACACTTAAGAGATATTGAAATACTCCACTTATCGCATTATTTTTATTTAATAATTGGAAAATTAGGACTTTTAGAAATTCCATTGAATGACGGTAACTTGGAAGAAGTAATGGTAAATGGGATTGAATTACCTGTATTTGTATTCCACAGAAAATATCAGATGTGTGAAACGAATATTCGACTTGATAGGCATGAAGCGACAAGGGTTGTTGAAAGTATTGCATATCTTGCAGGAAGAAGTATTGATTCGAGAACTCCAATGCTAGATGCATTTTTACCTGATGGAAGCAGGGTTAATGCCACCATGGGTGATGTTACTTTAAGAGGAAATACCATTACAATCCGTAAATTCAGTGAAGACCCGTTAACCATTGTTGATTTGATTAATTATGGAACTTTCGATCTAGAACTTGCCGCATTTCTTTGGCAGGCTGTCGAAGGATACTTTGGTGCAAAACCTGCAAACACCCTTATTGTTGGGGGAACGGGTTCGGGTAAAACAACGACTTTAAACGTAGTTTCTATGTTTTCAATGTATACTGACAGGATTGTAACTATCGAAGATACTCCAGAGTTGCAGGTTCCACTAACACACCTGATAAAAATGATTACAAGACCGGGAAGGCCAGGAGTTCAGGGTTATGAAATCACGATGGATGATTTAATTAAGAACTCTTTAAGGATGAGACCAGATAGGATCTTTGTAGGGGAAGTTAGGGGTAGTGAAGCCCATTCATTACTTGTTGCAATGAACACAGGACACGATGGATGTTCTGGAACTCTGCACGCAAACAGCGCTGATGAAGCAATTATAAGGTTAGTAAACCCTCCAATGAACGTTCCAAAAGTTATGATGTCGTCTATTGATTTTATCATAAACCAGCAGCGTATCAAACGTAATAAAAAAACTGTTAGAAGGATCCTCGGTGTTGTCGAAATCGGTGGAAGCGGGGAAAATATTACAAAAACCGAACTTTTCAAATACGATGGTATAAGCGACAGTGTTGTAAAAACGGGAATCTGTATGTGGGAAGAAGATGCTTGCCAGATTGCAGGTATTACTCGAGACGAATTAATGGACGATAGAATCAATAGAAAGAAAGTACTAAAATATATGGTGAACAATAATATTAGTGATATTAGAAAAGTTGGCGACATAATTAAACAATATCAGGAAAATCCAGAAAATGTTTTAAAACATATACTGGAATGATTGTGGTTTAGATGAAAGTAAAAACTGAAAAAAAACAGGGTCTTTTTGATAAACTCGCCAGTATGTTAAAAGGAGTTAAATCTCCGAGGAAAAAAAAGGTAACAAGGGTCGGAAGGTCCGAATATTTAAAAAAAATTTTTGAAAGAAAAACAGAGATCACACCAGAAGATGAAATTTTAGAGTTTTATGAGCCATATATTGATGAAACTCCCGAAGTAAGTATTGATTTAGACGATTTACTTTTTGAAGAAGGTAAATTTGGTGCAATTGGAGGATATTCCAGATCATTTTCATACTGGGTTACAAATACCTCATTTTTACCATCTAAGAGAGATTACCAGTATGCAGGTATTGCTGACGAGCGAGTTTATTTCTTAAAGATGATGATTGCAGCAATTAGTACGGTTGTTTTGTTCATAATTTACGGAGTATTAACAGGCAATATCTTTTCAGGAGTATCGAATGGAATACTTTTAGCAGTCATTGTTGTTGTTGGTAGCATATTTTATCCAAAATTAAAACTAACTTTATTTAGGGGCGAAATTAAAATCCAAGTGTTGATGAGTATCCTGCACCTTATTTCGATGTTAAATTCTGGTGCTTCGGTTCAGGAAGCCATAAAAAACATTGCAAACAACCAGAATATGGGATTACCTCTTTTGAATTTAGAAGTATTATAAAAGATATTAATCAGGGCGGTTATAACTTCGTAGAAGCGCTTGAAAGAGCCAAGATTAGAACAAAAATATTTTTGATGAGACAGCTTTATGATCAGTTGATTCTTGCGGCAAATAAAGGTGGAACGCAGCTTTTACTTGAAAATTTATATAACGAGATAGTTAGGGAATCTTTATCAAAAATAGACAGTTCAAAATTCCAGATATCAAATTTAGGAAACCTTATATTCGGTATTGGTTTAATCATTCCATTTTCAGGCATGATACAATCAGCATTGGGTGCTCAGCAGGGTTTTGATGGCATTATAAATGCCATTGATCTTGTAATGGGAAAAATAGGTCTAATGTCAACAATTATATTTACCATCTTTATTAAAATGAAGATTGAGTGAAATTATGGATGTCAAAAAATACCTGGATCATATATATCATGTTTTAATTATACGAAATATTAGGATATTAAAAAAAACAGGTAAAAAACTCGATGAACGGGTATTTATTGGTATTTTATTAGTTATAACAATTTTACCAATATTTTTGAAAATATTCTTAGGGTTTACCTTAAAAACCACTTTAATTTTAACTTTCGTATATTTAGGATCCGTTCTTTCACTACCTACGATAATGTATGAATCAAAAATGGATAAATTTGATCAAAATATACCAAAAGCCCTTTATGTTATGGTTTTATCGCTTGATTCTGGACGTTCCGTTGTTGAAGCAATTAATGAAGTTATAAGAAGTGGGATTCCTGAAGTGGATGTTGTATTTTCAAAAGTTGTTGTGTTAATGACTGAAAGAAAATTGAGTTTTGAAGATGCGATGATACTCGTTTCAAATTCACTCGATTCAAAGATATTCAGGCAGGTTGGACGATTGATTATTGAAAATAGAAAATACGGTGGGGAACTTGCTGACACATTGAAAAAACTTGCTAAAACTCTTGAAGACCTTCAAAACCTAAAGTCACAACTTTTGAGTGTTACTGCAAACGGTCTTGCTGTTGGTCTTATAATCCTTTGTGGTGTAATTCCTGCAACTGCTGGTTTGATAGGTGGTTATTTAACAGTTATATCTCAACTAGCACCATCTATGCCTTCAGTTGAAGCTTCGCAGATATCTAAAGCGATTGAAACGATTCAGATCGGTTCAGGATTATTCGGGTTATTCTTTGCAGTTCCATTATTTGGTTTAAAACTCAACAGGATGATAATTACATGTTCTGTCTGTATGACGTTTGCAATTGCCACGTTTTATGCAGTTTTAAGACTTACCGGAATGTTATTTGCATAAATTATTCAATTAATTTATTTATTTCCAAATATAATGAATAAACTTTATTTACAACTTCCAAATTAGTTCTTTGTTTAAATTTATCAATTACAAAATCGATATTAACCCTTAATTCACCTGAAATTAAATTATCCGCATTTGCTATAACTTTTTCTTCCAGTGTTTCTGGAACATAATCCTTTTCAGGTAGATTCAATTCTTTTGCTTCTGTTTTAGAAATTCCTGCTCCAATGTGTCTTTCAGCAATTTTAGCGTATTTTTCTTCAAAATTATTTTTTAATAATATTTCAGAACCAATTATTCCATGATCAATACTATGAGTTTTACTCCGTCCAATATCGTGTAAAATAGCACCTAAAACGGCTGTTTGGAGGTCAAAATCATATCCCTTATTTATTAACTTAATTCCAAAATCGTAAACATAATCAGCTACTGCAATACTGTGTAAAACTACATTTTTTTCACAGTTTTCTGATAAAAAAGTTAAATATTCTTTAAAAAGAGGTATTTTTTGTAAATTTTTGAAATTTGAAAACTTTTCATATAAGTTGGTGTCGTCTACTAAGTCTTTTAAAATAGTTTTCATGAACGCACCTTAATATGCAGAAAAAAGAGGATTCTTATTGAATTCATCCTCTAAATAATTAATCTGTTCTTTTAATATTGAAATGTCTTTTTTATTATCGTATTCATACATCATTCCGCCACATTGTGGACATCTAAATCCACTATCCATTGCATCCTCAAATGTAAATTTAATCTCACAATCCGAACAGAAGAAAAACATGTTTGTTTCTTCAAGTTCAAGCTGTTCTTTTAAATCTTTAAGTACGTTTTTCATCTTTTTAGCAACCAGTGCAGGCACTTTTTCAAGAGATGGTTTCCAGGTGTAAGTATACCAGTTTGTTTCTTCGTCTTTTTCCCGGTTATAATCTACAAGCCTTGCTTCATATAATTTGTAGAGTATCCTTCTGATGTTGTTTAATTTTACATCCAACTGTCTTGAAATCTCGTCATCAGTTACTTCGTTGGTATTGATAAGTACAGACAATACATCAAAACCAACAACATCTTCGTCCATTATTTCAAAGAGTACCTGTTGTATAAGTGGATTTTCAAGCATTGTAAATATTTCATCTTTTGATAAATTCATGTTTCATACACCTCTTAAAATACCGCGCTCCATTTCTCTTACATCAGCCATGTTTCTTCCGATTATTGTAGCTACAGGTTCTCCCTCTTCAATATAAGCTCCTTTTTCAGGGATATCTTTTATTAAGGGATTTTTGTCGATGAAATATGATGAACCTTTGTTTGAAAAGACTATCTTTTTAAAAAAATAATCTTTTGGTTTTACAGCTTTATTTTCGAGAATTGCTTTTGAAAGATTGTATTTTGAAGATAATTCTATTGTTTCATAAGTTCCTAAAATTCTAGGATTTACTTCAATAATATATGGAATTCCGTTCTTTAGCATGAAATCAATTCCATTCATACCTAAAAGATCCAGTGACTCCATTATTTCTTTAAAATCCTGAATTGTTTCGTTTTTCATATCTAAAACATACGGGGATATGTTTCCTACATAGATATTGTTATTTATCAATTGCTTGTTAAAACATAAAAAATTCGAACCGATAAATGAAGCACTGTAAGATTCAGATTCAATATATTCTTGAACCAGTACAGGATATTTTATATCCAAATTATCCGTATTTTGAAAATCTATATTAGTTACGCCAATTCCGCCGCTACCTGAAATAGGTTTTACAACTACAGACTTTAACTCCGATAAGCATTTTTCAAACTGGTATTTATTATTTACCTTGTATGTAGTCGGTAAATTAAAGCCTAAATTTTCCAATCTCTTTACGGTTTTATATTTGTCACTTATATTTTTAATCCTTTTGGGTGAATTTCCTACAACGTCCCAATTTGGTGTTTTTGAGTTTTTACTCTCAAAAATTCCAGAACATATGAAAATATAATCTACTAAATCCACATATTCCTTTGAAAGATTCAATAATTCTTTTTCAGAATATTTATCAACAAAATGTCCGTGAAATTTATCAGTTACCAGATATTTCTTATGATCTGCATTTAGATCTACAGGATTATAGTGGGAAACCGAATAAACTTCAAAATTGAGTTTTTTTAAAGAATTTACAACAGGGCGGGTATTTACCCCAACAACGAGAGCTTTCATAAAACCACTAAAAAATAAATCGAAATTAATTTGTTAAAGTTTTAAGTTCGTCTCTTAATTCCCTTATTGTAGAATTTCTCTCAGCAAAAGCGTCATGTCTGTGAATACTTTCTTTATTTACCTGCCTTACAAGAACTTGCGTGTCTTCAGGTAGATAATCAAAGACATCAACTACTCTTTTTATCATTTCTCTTGCACAGTCTTCAACGAATTTTGGATTTTTATGGGCCATTTCTACAACGTAAGCTTCGTCACTTCTTTTCAAAAGCTCGTAAACTTCCCCACTCATTGAATCCTTGATTATCTTGATTATTTTTGAAATTCCAACCGTATATCCACTTGGAACCTCTATCATAACAGTTCCAATTCCCCTTTGATTGTGTGTTGCAATAGTAACTGAATCAAGGATTTTTTCAATATCTTCACTTGAAAATCCTTTTTCTTTTAAGCTAGTTACTGCATTTTCTTTTAGCATGTTTTGTGCACAAGGACAGGCTGTAATTCCAACTACCTCTGCACCAACCATTTTTTTTACATGTATTTTTCCACAGTCGTCTTTTACACCATATGCTCTTGCCATGATCTTTGCAATCTCTTGAGAATCTTTCTGAGTTACAGGGGATGTTTCTTCCATCATGTAATCGCTGTAAAGCATTACTTCTGCTCTTGTTGCGTATTCGTGTTTTTCAAATAGTTTCATAACTATTTCAACAGATAAATCTTCAACACCATAGATTTCCTTTTCCAAAAGTATGTTTTCAACCACTTCCTCAATTACCTCAGGGCTTCTTGACATGTGAATCCCTTTTTGTGAACTTGGAAGATCCACAAAAACTTCAAAAGTTGGGAGAAGAACTATATCTCTTTTATTGGTTCTTTTTAATTTTACGAGTTTTTTTAGGTTTGTTACCCCAACCCTCGTTAATGAAACCTTAATATCAGGTTCTGTTGCCTGAACGTCATTGCATTGCATCAAAAAACACCTGAACTAATTTACGAAATATCTTCTTTTGTTATCAAAACATCCTTTAATTCCTTTGATAAAGTGTAGTACACATTATATCCATCTCTTTCTTTATAAATATACCCCATTTCATAGATATCTGAAAGGTGTGTTCCAATGGTTCCTGTTGAATTGTTCAAAATTCCTGAAAGTTCAGTTACTGTCGAACTTCCACCAAGTTCCGCCATTGCCTTTATTATTTTTGATTGAGCGGGGGTTAGGTGGTTTAAGATCTGGTGTCCAACACTTATTCCAAGATTTTTCATTGCATTTTTTGCAATATCCTCATTTATTTCATTTACTCCATTTTTAAGAGCAAGAGAAACTGCTTCAGAACATGTCATTATGATTCTTCTTGGAATTCCATCACATTCTTCAATTATCTTTTCAATACTTTGTTCAGAGAAAGGTTCATAACCTTTTGCACCAGTTACTTGAGAATCTTCGAGTCTTCTTTTTATAAGATCATAAGCTTCTTCTTTTGTAAGTGGGGGCATATTTATGATTTTTGGAATTCTATCTCTTATTGCAGGTGATATCTTTGTCAGATCTTCAACCATTGTTGGAGGGCCTGCTAAAAACGTTAAAATATCATCCTCATATAAAAATGAGTGGAAAAACTGTAAAAGTCCAAGACAGCTTCTTTTTGCAAATTGATCTGCTTCATCTATTAGTATAACACAGAGTTTGTTTTCTTCTTTTACCTCATTTAAAAGGTATTTTAAATCTCTTTCAATTTTTTCACGGGGGTAATGAACCGGAGTCTTGTCGCTGTAGTTACTTAGTCTTTTATAAATCTCAATGATTTTTTGAGAGTGTTTCATATAATCTGAAGAAAGGGTTCCGTCTACTGAGAATAGATTATCTTTAATAATTCCATACATTAGTTGTATTAAAAACTGTCTTGCAGTGATTTGTGAAGCTTCTAATTCAACCACCCAGTGGTTGTGCCTTTTTGAAGCATAATATAATATATTCAATATCGAACTTTTTCCAATGCCTTTAGTACCAACTATTGCAGCATTTGCAACACTACCATATTGTGCTGCACCTAAAATGTCCGCAATTTCAGAAAGTTCAGATGTTCTTCCGACAAAAAATTTGGTATTACCACGAATTGGTTTTTCTGAAAAGGGGTTCGTTTTTAATTTTAGGCGATTCATTGATTTTTTCGATATTGATGACGCATTGTGAATAAATTCGATTGGGTCTAACATAAGCCATATCCCTCCAATATGAAAATAGTCCGAAAAGTTTCCTAAATTATATAATATATTATCTTTTTTATATGTTTCGAAAAACCGAAAGTTTAAAGTTTTGAAAATAAATAAATTGTGAATATAAAATTAAAATCGGTAAAAATTGTGAATATAATATTTTTTTAATAAAATATTAGAAATAAATCTTTGTTTTTAATTAAAAATTATTTTAATAATATTAACTTATTATATAAATATATCACAATAATCATAAATTAAATTTTAATTACAAAAAATATGGTATTTTTGTAAATATTAATTGTGAATATAAAATTAAAATCAGTAAAAATTGTGAATATAATAAATAATATATATTAAAACAGTTTTTTATTATTTAAATAATATATTAAATGAAAAGTATGATATTCCAGCAAAAATAGGTTTAAAATATTGTTTAAATAATAAAATATTGTAATAAGATTAATTTTTTAATTAATACCACATATGAATTAAAATAACAAAATAAAATACTGTGAATATAAAATTAAAATTTTATTTTTACAGTTTTTAACTTTTAAAAAAACAAAATAAAAACAAAAAAACTGATTATTTAAAATTAGGGGTAATATGGAAAGTATTTTAAAAAAAGTAGTAAAAACTGAAGAAAGAAAAAATATACTAACTAAACTTTTAAAAGGACCGTGTTGTTGTGAAGATCTTTCAAAAGAATTAAATATATCAAAAGGACTCCCCCCTAGATTTTTAAAATTGTGTGCTTCATTAAATATTGTTAAAAGAGAAAGAATCAGCCACAAAGTGTATTATTCAATAAATCCTGAAAATTATCTAAAAATATATAACGCAATATCTCTTGAAAACAAAAAAACTGAAGAAAAAAAGAATTTTAAACATAATATAAAGAAAGATGAATTTCAAACTACACTTTCTGTTGGGGATTCAAAAAATTATGAAATTAATAAAATAGATAATGGATTTGGCGGAACTACTTTTATTTTAAATAATAACGATACGTCATATGAGATCTTTAAAACAAATGATAATAATTACTGGTGTGTATCCTGCCAAAGTGTTGATTGTGAACATATTTTGTATTTAAAAAAAGCTTCTTCTAAAAAACGTATTTAATTATTTTTAATAAACATTTGGTAATTTTTTAAGATTTAATGAATTATTTTATTATGTTGTTTATATGTATATTTTTCTAGTTTTCGGATATTATGTATATAACAAGCTTTTGTTTTGAATTCAACTTTTGAAAATTTTAGTCTTTTTGGATATTTAACTCAATTTTATGGATTTTTATAAGTATATAACAATGTATAATGTATATTTGATAAAATAATAAGTAAATACTTTTATTTTAACTGTTTTTTAATATATTTAACTTTATTTTATAATATAAACAATAAATTATATTTTATTTTATTATTATATTATTATATCTTATTATTATACATATATAGGTTAAAAAAGTAAAATAAATAAAACAAAACTAAATTTTTAAAATTAAAAATCCACTACAAACTGGATTATATATACATCATACTCGAAACACCGAAAAACAAATACCAAATATAATTATATTTTTAAAAACCAAGATCTTAAAAAAATGTCAAAAACTAATCTGGATATAAAAAAAGTAAAATCAATTAATCTACTTAAAAACATCAAACTAAACAATTTTAAAACAACATCTAGATTAAAAAATAATCAAAACTATCCAAAAATCAAAAATCCATTAAACATTTCCGTACGGTTTTTCAAGTTTGAATTATTAATTTCGAAAAATATATTTTTAAAATCAAAATCAGATTTAATTATATTATTAACTATTTCTTTATTAATATTTAATTTAAACAAGATATTTTTGTTTAATTTTCTTTTTTTGACAATATTCAATTCAGCAAGTTCATTTAAATAATTATAAACGGTTGACTGACTATATTCTAAAATACTTGAAATTTCTTTGATATTGAATTTTTTCAAAAGAACTATTTTTTGAACAATGTTTTTGTATTTATTTGGAACTATTTCTGGAAGTATTCTTTTCCAGCTTAATTTCAAATCCCTTAAATTTTTAAGATCTCTTTTTGAATTAGCAAGTATCAAATCTATTACTTTTAAATTACCTGAACTCAATTTTAAAAGTTCTTTTGAGACTTTTTCAGAGATTAAATACCCTTTCTTTTTTGTATAATAAATTACTGCAGCAATACTGTTTGTTTTATGATCTTCAAAATTATCCTTTAAAAACGAATAAGCTTCAAAAGGACATCTCAAAACAAGACTAATTCCTTCATTTTTCAAAAATTGTATAAATCTCTGAAAAGTTTTCAAATGATTCCATTTAGAAACATCATGAAGATCAAAAACTAAAACAGGGTTTAAAACCTTTAAAATAGTTATTAATTTACCCATTACTTTTTTAAAGTTCCAGTTATTCACATCTTCAAATAAATCTCCAATTACTCGATACCATGCTTTTTTTGCCCTATAATAATTATTAACTGATTTATCAAAGTAAATATCATTTAAATATTTGAAAATATTATCCATTCCTTCACTTTCACAGTTCTTTTTAAAAAAAGTCATTTTATCTTTTAAAACATGCAGGATGTTTAAAACAGTTCTTTTTAAAGAAGGGCTTCCTAAAACTCTTAAAACTGGAATATTATGGATTATTTTACAATTTCCAACAACATTACTACTTAAAACAGAGCTCCGGCTAACCGGTTGAATCCATATATCATTTGTTGCATAGATTTCGGGTTTATTATAAATAATTTCCATAATTTTCACGATTATTTTAAATTATCCTGAATTTTCCAGTTTTAGGTTCATCAATGTCCCCATTTTTAATCAATTTTTTAATTGACGTTTGAATCTGTTCTTCTTCAATTCCTTTTGTTTTTCCAGCTTCAATAATATCATCAATTATTACAAGGTCGTTATCATTTTTCTCAGCAAGTGCTTTAATTAAATCATATACCCTCATCATTTTATTTCTATCTTTTCTTCCAACACCTGAAATCTTATCAACATCAAACTGTCCGGTTTCAGGATCGTATGCAATTTCTTTCAAAGATTCGGTAATTATTGAAATAGCTTCTGAAGCATCCTCTTCATCTACAATATCTTTCAATTTTGCTTTTGAATGAGCTTCTGCAATCCTAATTGCAGCTTCAAGCTGTCTTGCAGTAATCTGTGCTGCACCTTTCCTCATATTCAAGTAAAATTCAGTGAGTAAATTTTCAGCATCTTCTGATATTACCGGTGCTTTGGTTTTTGCATATTCTATATATTTTATTACAAAATCTCTATCGATTAAAACATCATCAACGATAATATGGTCGAGTTTCATATTTTCAGAAACTTCTTTACTTAAATACGACCTGTGGACATTGATAATATGCTGTGCAATATTTTTATCCTTTAATCGGTCTGCTTCATCTTTTATTGGAAATATTAAATCAAACCTGCTAAGCATCGGTGCAGGGATATTAATCTGTTCTGGAATCGAAACGTTTGGATCGAATCTACCCCATCTCGGGTTACATGCTGCAATAATTGCACATTCTGAGGGTAATTTCGCGTTAATTCCACCTTTATTAATATGTATTGTCTGAGATTCCATAGCTTCTAAAACAAAAGTCTGAAGGTCCCGATTAACCGTAAGCTCATCAATACAAGCAGTCCCTTTATTTGCTTTAACTAAAAGACCGGGTTTTATAACCCATGTATCATCGCCAATTTCAGTTTTTTCACGAATAACTGCCGCAGTTAAACCAACACCTGACGCAGTAGTAACTGAACCATAAATATTTCCAGGTATTTCCGCAATTTTTCTAAGCATAACTGATTTTCCAATACCTGGATCCGTAATTAAAAGCAAGTGGCTGTCAGCCCTTTTATTTCCTTTTTTAACACCTTTAATTTGCTGTAAGAATATCGCTTTTTTAACAATATCATAACCTTTAATTTCTGGAATCATCCTTTCAGATAAAATATCAACTACATTTGGATTTTTACCAACTTTTTCGATATTTTTGATATCTTCTTCTGTTAAATTCGCTTCAATTTTATCTTCTACAATTTCACAATGAATTCCTTTAATATATATATCATAAATTGGAATTTTCTTGTTTTTTTGGTTTTTTATCGGAATTCCTGTAACTCTTACACGCCCACAGTAGATTCCGGGACTGTGTTCTAAAAATACAGAAATATATTTTGGAGGTTCTTCTGGATCGTCCATCGAGTCAAGTGGCTGTTGAACTTTAATTTCTTGAAAATCGATATATGTTGATTCATCTTCAATTAAAGCCATATTTTGGGCACATTTTGGGCAAATTGGTTCAAAAGACATTTCAAATGGATTTTCAATATCTTGAATTTTCTTTTCACCACAACTCGTGCAGATATAAGCTGCTTTTTTAAGTGCAGATTTTATTTTCGTTGCAATAACAACAATTCCTTCAAATTCTATCAATTTTCCAATGGTGCTGCTTTTAACATCTTCTATTGTATAAATTTGCTTTTTTTCCGATAAATTAAATTTTTCAGGTATATTTTTAACTGTTATTACAATGTCTGGTTTCTCTGTTTTTATCGCATAGTATGCATCACTATAACACTCTTCGAGGAGTTCGATTCCCTCATTTGGGAATTCTTCTAAAAACTCAACGAAGTCAATAACACCGTGTTTATAGATATTATCTAAATCTATAGCTATTTTCCTTTTTTCAGAGATAATATCTTGAAAATTCAACGTTTTTAGACATTCTGTAAGTTTTGGTCGAATATTTTGAAGTCGTTTATCATCCATATTTTTCCACAAATAATGCTGGTACCTCTCACTTATGTTTTCATTACTATATAAATTTTAAAAATTAATTTCGAAAGTTAAAATTTACTGATTTAAAATTAAATAATACTTTAAAAACGCCCCAAAAGTTTAAAAAACAGTTTTTAACTATTTTTAATAAAATGTAAGAAATATATAATCGAAAATCCAATATTATAATGTGGGAGGCGATATAATGGATTTTGAAAGGGCACTAAAGTTCCCGATGGACGATCCGGATTGGATCAAAAAAGTTGTTATCGGTGCAGTATTATCTATAATTCCGATAGTCAGTTTTATTTCAATTGGTTATGTTATGGAACTTCTTAAAAACATAATTGATTCAAAAGAAGAACTTCCAGAATGGTCTGGATTTGGCGGTAAATTTGTAAAAGGGCTAGTTGCAGCCATTATTAGTTTCATATATATGTTAATACCTATGATTATAATGGCCATATTTGGTTTCTCATCAGCAATGACAATGGCTAGTGGAAGCGATGCAGCAATTGCAGGTGGTATTGTTGGTTTTGGTATTACAATGCTCATAGTATTGTTGATAATGCTTGTAATTGGATTTATTATTCCAATGGCTTATGCAAATTATGTTGCATATGGTGAATTTGGAGCAGCATTTAGGTTTTCCGAAATATTTGAAAAAATAAAGGCAAATTTTTCAGACTATATTGTATTATACTTGATAGTAATTGTTACAAGTGTAATCGTTGGATTTATAGCATCTATAATTCCTATTTTGGGATTTATAATTGCATTATTCTTGAGTTTTTACCTTTATTTGGCATACGCATATATTTTAGGTAATATCTACATCGAATAATTCAAATAAATAACATATTTTCTTTTTTTAAAATTTTAAAAATAGTTTTAATTTAGATTTTCTAGTTTTTCAGACCAGATTTTTAAATATTCTTCAAAATTTTTAGAATCTTCATTAATTTTTTTAGGCTTAATTTTTGGAATATCTATATCAAAATCAAGTTTCATCGTGGCGTTACAAAACTCCTCGTAATCGATTTCAACTTCTGGAATAAGCCCTCTTTTATTATCCACATTTACATTTAATTTATTCACGCTAATCAAATTAATGTTTAAATCATCTGCAATTTTTTTGACCCTTTCAAATACTTCTGCATTATAAACCCGGTTTAATATAATTCCGGCAACATTAACACCCATTTCTTTTAACAATGAGTAATAAGCCATGCATTCAACAAAAGAGCCTTCAATTCCTGTTTTACTACATGATGATATAATATATACTGGAAATCCTAAAATTTTCGAAACTTCAGATCCACTGTAATTTTTCTTATTCAATGCCCCAGTAAATGCACCCATGACACCTTCTATAATGTAGTTATTATAATCAGAATTTTTAACAAATTCTAAAAATTCGGACGGTTCAGACCAACCTCGATCTGAGATTTTAATACTGCTGAATTCATTCATAGGTTCTCTTAAAAGATAAAGTGAAGGAACGATATCTCTTACATCAGGACCTATTTTCGAAACAAAAGTTTTTCCTATTAATTTTGAGCAGATACTCGTTGAAAGAAAAGTTTTTCCACTTTCAGAACCTGTAGCAAGTAAAATTATTCCTTTTTTATTTTCCGATTCAATTTTTTTGAAGTTTTCAGATATTTTGGATCTGTTTTTTAATTTTTCCTTTAAAATAAGGTTTTTCTTAAAGATTTCTTCCTTTTCATCATCTTTAATTTTCATATTTTTTAAAAAATTTTCAACAACAAAATCATTATCGAGTAAATTATGAACCATCGTTCCATAAACTTTATTTTTAAAAACACCGGATAAAATATTCTGTTTTCCAACCATTTTGTAATTTAATTTTTCAATTTCTGAAATTGTCCATTTTTCAGTTGAATTATTGGTAATTTCAATATTTCCGTAAGTATGGCAGTGAAAACCATGTCCTAATTGATTTTTTTCCCCGAATAAACTATTATTTTCAAAATTAAATTTTACCAGATCTGTGCAAATTAGTGGTGAAAATTCAACATTTAAAAGACCAAGTCCTTCTTTTATTATGGGAACATGGCTTTTTCTTCCAATATCTATCTTTTCAGAGAGAATTTGGAATCCACTACATATTCCAACAACATAATTATCAAAATCTAAAATTTCTTTTTTAAATTCATCAGTAAAAGATCCACTTTCAACAATACTTCCCCCAGGTATTATCAGCATTTCAAGGTCTTTTATCTCTGAAATATTGTTTTCATCGATAATTTTCGTTGGGAGGTTTCCGAAATTTTCAAAACAAGGCAGTGTTCCTTTAATATCAATTAATCCAATTTCCATGGTTTTCCCCTTTAGAATGAATTATATATTTTATAAAATATATATGGGATTATAATTAGTTTGGGTATTTTATGGAAGCTATAGAAAAAATCAAAATCGGAATTTTTGTATTGTTTGTTATTGTAATTTCATTTTCTTTAATATTCATGCAGATTGAAGGATGGACTCTTTTACAAGCAATTTATTTTTCAGTAGCTACGATTTCAACTGTTGGTTATGGGGACTTTTATCCAACTTCTGAGTTAGGACAGTTTTTAACAATTTTATTTATTATTTTTGGAGTAAGTACTGGATTATATACATTAGGGGCTTTTGCAGAGTCATTTATCGGTGGTTATTTTAAAAGATACAACAGGATGGTTAAAATGAAAAAAAGAATAGACATGCTCGAAAACCATTATATTGTCTGTGGCTATGGTAGGATTGGAAGGGTTGTAGTTGATAGATTGAAAGACAGCGGTCTTGATTACGTTGCAATTGATAGCAATTCAGAAATTTTAAAGGCGGAATTTGAAAAAAACCCTGAATTTAATTATATTGTTGGGGATGCTACACACGACGAATATTTAATAGAAGCACAGATAGACCGTGCAAAAGCGCTTATTTCAACAGTTTCAACAGATTCTGACAATGTATATATCACACTATCTTCAAAAAGGCTTAATACGAATTTATATGTTGTTTCAAAAGCAGACGAGCAAGTTGCAATGGATAAATTGTTAATTGCGGGTGCTGACAAGGTTGTTTCACCATATATGATTGGAGGACTCAGAGTTGCAGAACTTGCAATGAAACCAGGAATTTTAGACTTCGTTTCAACGTTCATGTCTATTGCAAAGTATGAATATGACGAAGATTTGGAGATTAGAAAGATAATAATTCGTAAAAATTCAAAAATCATTGGAAAAACGTTAACCGAATCTCAAATCCGATATAATAGTGGTGCAACAATAATCGGCATTAAAAAAGAAAATGATTTGCTTGTAAACCCTGGTCCAGAAGTTATTTTAGAATATAATGATCACATATATGCTTTTGGAACCAGCGAACAGTTGGATGCTCTCGAAAGCATGGTTTAATATCTTTCAAATTAATTTTTTATATATACTATCGTTTCAAACCTAAAAACATTACATTATCCAAACCATTGGCATATTATGCAATTGAAGTGAACACCTGACTGAAACACTCAGGTGCGATGTAAGCCTACAATCTAGGTGAAACCTAGATAGCAACCAAATGTCA